>NZ_JAKJTB010000028.1:0-52454 GCF_050337565.1 Vibrio kasasachensis
GAGCCATGATCAAACTCTTCAATTTAAAGTTTTTTCGGCTCAATGAATACTGACTTCAAAACTAATATTTATCCGAAGATAAACATGTAATTCTAAAGCTATTATCATTCCAACAGAATGATAATGAATTGACTGTGCCAAATAATTCCTTTCTACAAGAGAAAGTAGCTATTCGTATTGGTCACTCAGTTCATTGAACCCAATGTGTTTCCGAAGAAACAGTTATTGCCGCTCTTTATAAAAAGGAACAGAATAACTTATTGGATTATCATCAACGAGTGCCCACACAGATTGATAGGTTTATATTGTTAAAGAGCTTTCTAGCTAACTTTGCACTCAGTGCTTCGTTGCTAGGGGTGCGAATCTTACGCTTCCCAGTTTAAGAGTCAAGAGTTTTTTAAAACTTTCTTTTCTCTCTACTTTCAACGGATGGTGACTTGCGTCTCGCTCCGTGTCAGTGAGGCGGGATTATAAGGAGGTTTGAAAACATGACAAGTGTTTTTTCCTAAAAAAGATTCCGTTTGCCTAAAAAGGCAGCAAATCATTAAAAGTAGTATAAAATATCAACATTTGAGTCATGTCACATCAATATATTGGAAAAATGCCAGCCATATACGTAAGATCCATGTGTCTATATTGTTAATATGTAGACGTTCAATTTTCTCTGACCTAGAAGTAGTATTCTGATTATGAGTTCAAATAAATCGATAGTAATGATAATTGCCCTAGCCGTACTTGGTGGTATTGTCTTTTCCCAGGTAGATATCTCTCCAGCCATCAGCTTTATTGTTGGTGTTGTTGCTTCCGCTTTTGTTTTGAAATTTTCTAGCGCAACAGTTGATACAATACCATTCAATGATCCTGCGACTAAAACGCTATATGTAGGTAATTTACCTTACAAAGCGAACGAGTCTCACGTGAAGGAGTTGTTTGCTAAGCATGGTGAAGTGTTTGCTGTTCGTTTAATGAAAGACAAGCGCACAGGTAAAAGACGAGGGTTTGGTTTCGTGGTAATGGCTGCATCTGACGCAGAAACTGCCATTGCAGCCTTAAATGAGCAGGATTATATGCAGCGTACGCTCAAAGTACGCATCGCAAATGAACCTAAGGCCCTAGATGAAAGGGACGAACTGGATTAAACCCTAGCTTAGCTAATGCTATATTCAGCGCATCTTCTTGCCAAGGAGTTGCGCTGGAATAGATATCTTTCTTTCCTTCTATATTACTATTCTTATTAATACCTAGCAGCTCCTGCACGCGACGGGCAATTGCCTCACCCGAATCCACCAGCAGCACTTTCTCACCAAGCACAGTTTGTATCTCTTCTTTTATAAGAGGGAAGTGAGTGCAACCAAGTACAGCGACATCAATTTTATTCGCAATTGGCGCCAGTAATTGACTCATTTCCTTGAGGCTAACCGGATGTCCGCGCAATTTTTCTTCTGCTATATCAACCAGACGTGTCACCCCTAGTAATTCAACAGGCTTGTTTTGTGAAAAGTCTTTGATCAATTCTTGCGTGTACTCTCTTTTAACCGTAGCTGGGGTTGCGATGAGTCCTACCGCTTTATTAGCAAGATTGGAAGCGGGCTTAATTGCCGGAACGACACCGACGACAGGTGTCATAAGTCGAGAACGTAGTGAAGGCAATACGATTGTGCTTGCGGTATTACAAGCAATAACAACTAAATCAATTTTGTGTTTTTCAACCATTAGGGAAACAAGCTGATTAACCCGTTCGATCAAAGTTTGACGTTCAAGCTCGCCATAAGGGTATGCTGCATTGTCAAACAGATAGTAGTAATCAAGTTGTGGCAATCGAGCTTCTATCTCTTTATAGACAGAGAGCCCACCGACACCAGAATCGAAGATCAAAACCTTGGGTTGCTGAGACACTTAACTTTTCCTGCAATGAATATGGGGCAAATCATACCCTGTGATTTGCTTTTCGCAATATTTTGGCTTGGTATCTTTGGTGAGAAAAGCGCTCACCATGGGTCAATCTCTTTAAATAATCCAGCTAACAGATGCTCGTCATACTAGCGCCGCTGAACACTCTAGAAATTCATTAGTTTAAAACCATTTGCAACTAAAGGTATAATTCATAGATTAAAAAACCGCCTACTGGCGGTTTAGGTACATCTTAAAATTCATAGGCTGCGCTTAAATAATATGCCTGTTCATTACCCGAGTAATAGCCCCTATAAAATACATAACTAGCATATTTTTCGTTAAGTAAATTATCTGCTCTAAGAGAAATATTTAAGTCCGATACACGATAGTTCAAAGCTAGATTCACCAGCCAATAAGAATCTAACTTATCTAAATTGTTCGAGTTATCACCATCTTGATATCGCTCGCCCGTATATACAGCATCAGAATACAGATTGATATTATCTGCTATCGCATAATTAAACCCTACCTTACCAGTATGATTTGCCACCCATGCAACATCATTTCCTTTGTTTTCACCTTCGGTGAATTCCGCATCTATATAATTATATTCGGCTGATACTTGAAATTGTTCTGTGACATAAAAACTTCCCGATAACCCCGCTCCATTCCGAGTTGAAGCATCAGCATTCATATTTGCGCCACTTCCTGAAGCAGGATCTGTGGCATACACAATCTCATCTTCAAGTTCCAAATTAAATAAATTCAGATTTATTGAATAGTTTTCGTTGTAGAGATTCCAGCCGAGCTCATTTGAAATACCTTTTTGTGGCTTAAGCCCAATCACCCCAGGCAAAGTAAAAGACTGCTCTGATACTTTGGCAAAACGAAAATTACTCTCAGTACGAACATAAAGACGCATGCTATCGTTGACGACATAATTTAATGCGACCTCGTAGGCTGTAGCATTTTCATCAATAGCCTGACCATCAGGGAACTGGGCAGCGTCTGTTATATCATCTTCAACAGTAGCATAACGACCGCCAAGATTAACTGACAAAGCGTCAGTCAAAGGATGAGTGTAACGACCATATACACTCCAAGAATTTTGTTCTATATCTCTATCAGTCCATTTCCCAAGATAATCATAATGCTTCTTAGCAACATCTAAACCCAATATAATATTCGTCAAACCATGGGAACTTGCGAAGCCACCTTCGACTTGCCCTGCATAAAATATTTGTCCCCCATCTGCCTTTTTCTTGCCCCCACTAGCGAAACCACTTTCGTCAGTGTCATCGAATATAATCTCATTCTTTAAGACCCAAGCCTGAGAAATATCCTGATTGTAACCAAACCTAACCACACGTGTAATTGCATGATTATATTCATTCGATGACGACTGCGTTGGATCATCCTTAAACTGTTCTTCAGTTAAACTACCAGCATACTCTCTATCACTGTCATAATACGCAATCTCCACAAACAATTTTTGGGTATCATTTTCATAATTTACTCTCGCAAGTATTGACCCATTTTCACTGGCATTATGATCACGATAATTGTCTGAATTATTTTGAGTTGCTGAAAAACGGTAACTTAGTTCATCATCGATAGAGCCTGATGCAGATGCATTAATCACCTTTGAATTGAAGCTGCCGTAGGAAGCACTTACACCCACACGATTCTCTTTGGACGAACGAGTAACAATATTAATTACACCACCAACGGCTTGATCACCATAGAGCACACCTGCACTACCCGACAAAACTTCAATACTTTCAATGTCATCCAATTGTACAAAGTTAAGATTTGGTGCAACGATATCTTGTGAGTTTAGGCGGCGTCCATCAAGCAGTACAAGCGTATTGCTTGATGCCTGTTCACCACTAAAACCACGAAGTGAAAATGCAGAACCACTATTTGAATCTGAAATTTGAATACCAGCTCGACCACGTAATAGAGATTCTAATGATTTAGCGCCGCTACTCTCTATCTCATCACGAGTAATGATGGTTACATTTGAAGGAACATCAGCTACGGTGTTAACGTTTTCACTACGAGCCAAAACAACCATTGTCTCGTCAGCGGCTTGCTGGGCTTGGGAATAAGGGGCGTAAGAAAGCAGTGACGCGACTGTCACAGCTAAAATTGATCGGTTCATTTTATCGTCCTAAATCGCGTAAAATCTACTGAGCGTGGAGCAATCGCTTCCAGTGTGGGCTCAGTTGCTGGCAGGTATTCGGACTTTAGAGCTTTACATCTTAATCTAATCGCTCGACTTCCCACATCAATCTAGATGCAGTGTCATTTGAGCTTTCGTTCTCTATTACCGCTGCGCGTCAGTTCTGGATTTTCACCAGATTCCCTATTCAGCCATCTATACTTCTAGATAGCACCAGCTACGCGACGATGGTATTAAGCAATTGGTTATTTGTCCAGCAAATATCTGATGCCTCTATTATTTACTATCCAATGATTCGATTACCTTCTTACTTCTGAGAAGTTATCTTTTACGCATTTTCGTTCAAAACTGGACATATAGCTGATATCGAATAAAATCTGCGCTCTTAAATAAAATGCACCATACAAAGGTTATTACTATGGCGACTCTTGATGTAAATCCACAGCACTATCAACAGCAGTTGGCAGAAAAGGTTGAACGTCTTAATGAGATGTTTACTCAATACAATGTGCCAGAGTTGGAAGTGTTCGAATCTCCAGAGCAGCACTACCGTATGCGTGCAGAGTTTCGCGTTTGGCACGAAGGTGAAGACATGTACTACATCATGTTCGACCAAGAAACTCGCGAAAAGTACCGCGTTGATCAATTCCCAGCAGCAAGCCGGCTCATCAATGACTTGATGCCACTACTTATTGACGCGATGAAAGACAACGACTCGCTACGTCGTAAGCTTTTCCAAGTCGACTTCTTATCAACATTAAGTGGTGAGATCTTGGTTTCTCTGCTTTACCACCGCCAGTTGGATGATGCTTGGATTGATGAAGCGAAAGCATTAAAACAACGTCTGAACGATGAAGGTTTCAACCTTAACTTAATTGGTCGTGCGCGTAAGATGAAGGTCGTGCTTGACCGCGATTACGTGATAGAAAAGCTGGATGTAGATGGTAAGCCATACATCTACCAACAAGTTGAAAATAGCTTTACCCAGCCTAATGCTAAAGTCGCTACGAAGATGCTTGAATGGGCTGTCGATTGCACTCAAGAAAGCCAAGGTGATTTACTCGAGCTTTACTGTGGTAACGGTAACTTCTCACTGGCTCTTGCACAGAACTTCAATCGTGTACTCGCAACCGAATTGGCAAAGCCTTCTGTAGAATCAGCGCAGTACAATATTGCCGCGAACAAGATTGAAAATGTGCAAATTGTTCGCTTATCTGCGGAAGAGTTTACCCAAGCGATCGAAGGTCAGCGTGAGTTCCGCCGTTTGAAAGATGCAGGTGTCGACTTAAACAGCTATAACTGCAACACCATCTTTGTCGATCCACCTCGCTCAGGTATGGATATTGATACTTGTAAAATGGTGCAAAGCTACGAACGCATCCTATACATTTCGTGTAACCCTGAAACACTACAAGAAAACCTAGATGTATTATGCGAAACACATAAGGTGACACGATTCGCACTGTTCGATCAGTTCCCGTATACCCACCATATGGAAGCGGGTGTGATGCTAGAGCGTAAATAGTTGTCCATTTGAATTGATATAAAAAAACGAGCCATTTGGCTCGTTTTTTTTATTACTCTTGTTCAATTATTCTGCGGCTGCGTCTTCTTTCGATTTCGACATATAACCGAGCTTTTTACCAATCCAAAGCATCAATAACATTGCTACCATAATGGCAAAGAAATTTGAACCCGATTCTGGGTGTTGCGCTTTAATAAACGCTGAATGACCAAATGCTCCGACAAAGAAACATGCTAAACCAATAAGCGGAATATCTTCTGATACAGGGTTACTTAGGTATTCTTTGTATAGCGTTTGAGCTGCCAATACGAGTGCTATGATTGGAAAAATTGAAAAGCTTACTTCACTCATCGTTAGCCATGAAAGCAATGCGTCTCCACACATACCAGCAATTAGAGCTAGAACCAGTGTTTTCCTTTCCGAGCCACGATTAATTGGATTATTTTCATTAGACATTAATCTATCCCGCCTTTTAGTCGGTTACGTTCACGTTCTTTGCGATACCAATAAGCCCCTTTGGCTATCATTCGCAACTGCATGATCAGACGTTCAGCTAAAATTTCACGCTCACGTCGATCGAGATCTAAAGCTTCTGCGCCTGAGCTAAATACTAATGTGACTGACGCTTCTGCTTGGATGTAGGCTTCATCACGACTCATTCCTGTCGTGATCAAGAACTCTGTGAGTTCTGCCGCAAAATGTTGTATTTCACGAGCCACCGCGGTACGAAAAGCAAAAGAGGTTCCTGAACGTTCACGTAATAGTAATCGAAAAACGTTAGGGCTACTCTCGATGAATTCCATAAAGGTTTCCACAGAAGTACGAATAACACTACCTTCTTTAACAATCCGTTGTCGAGCTTGGCGCATCAATTGACGCAGCAACAAGCCACCTTCATCTACCATGGTTAATCCTAGCTCATCCATATCTTTAAAGTGACGATAAAATGAGGTAGGTGCAATCCCCGCTTCACGCGCGACTTCTCGAAGACTTAAATTAGAAAAGCTTCGATCTGCACTCAACTGGCTAAATGATGCATCGACAAGTGAACGACGCGTTTTCTCTTTTTGCTGTGCGCGAATTCCCATGGTTTTCATTTTCTAAGTTCTACTTTTCTGACAAGGGAGTCCTTAATATACAATGATTCTCCTTATGACTTAAGCCTTTCCTTATAAGGAAGAAATTAACCCCAGTTAAATAATGATTACAATCATTTCGCCTCAAATTAGAGATCTCAAACGGAGTTAACAACGCAAATTTCATCTCCCGCACGTGATCACATCGACTCTCTAGCGTGAGAATCATTTACCCAAAGTTATAATTCGTTAAAATCACGCTAAGGCAATGTTAAAATAGTATAACAAGGAAAGAGTTATGGCTGTAAGCAATCATTTTGATGTCATTGTAATAGGGAGTGGTCCCGGCGGTGAAGGGGCGGCTATGGGGCTGACAAAAGCCGGTCTCAACGTCGCGATTATTGAAAAAGAAAGCAGCGTTGGTGGTGGTTGTACTCACTGGGGTACGATTCCATCTAAAGCATTACGCCATGCCGTAAGCCGCATTATTGAATTTAATAGCAACCCTCTCTTTTGCAAAAACAACACTAGCTTACACTCCACCTTCTCTAATATTCTCAGCCACGCTAAATCTGTTATCGATAAACAAACACGCTTACGTCAAGGCTTCTACGATCGCAACGAATGCACGCTACTCTTCGGATCTGCTCGATTTATTGACGGCAATACCGTGGCGGTAATGCAAAATGATGGCAGCGATGAAATCTACACCGCAGATAAATTTGTTATTGCAACAGGCTCTCGCCCTTATCGCCCTGACAATGTCGATTTTGACCACGAGCGTGTTTATGACAGCGATTCCATCCTCAGTTTAAAACACGATCCTCGTCATATCATCATTTACGGCGCAGGAGTAATCGGCTGTGAATACGCCTCCATCTTCCGAGGTCTCGGGGTTAAAACCGATCTGATTAATACTCGTGACCGTCTATTAAGCTTTTTAGACAATGAAGTCTCGGATGCACTCTCTTACCATTTTTGGAACAGTGGCGTTGTGATTCGTAACGACGAAACATTTGAGCAGGTAGAAGGCACCGAAGATGGCGTTATCGTCCATTTGGAATCTGGTAAAAAGATGAAGGCTGATTGCATTCTCTATGCTAACGGACGTACCGGTAATACAGACAAACTCAACTTGAGTGCTGTTGGTTTGGCTGCAGATTCTCGAGGTCAATTAAAAGTGAACAGCAACTACCAAACCGAAGCTGAGCACATTTTTGCGGTCGGGGATGTTATCGGCTATCCAAGCCTAGCCAGTGCAGCTTACGATCAAGGTCGATTTGTCGCACAAGCAATCACTAAAGGGAAAGCGGATAACTATCTTATTGATGATATCCCAACCGGTATATATACCATTCCGGAAATCAGCTCCGTCGGTAAAACCGAACAAGAATTGACAGCTGCAAAGATCCCTTACGAAGTTGGACGTTCATCGTTCAAACATTTAGCCCGCGCTCAGATCGCAGGTAAAGATATTGGCAGCTTAAAAATTCTCTTTCATCGTGAAACCAAAGAAATTCTCGGCATTCATTGTTTTGGCGAACGCGCTGCAGAGATCATTCACATTGGGCAAGCCATTATGGAGCAAAAAGGAGAAGCGAATACCATTGAGTATTTTGTCAAAACCACCTTTAACTACCCTACTATGGCAGAGGCATATCGTGTTGCTGCACTGAATGGTTTGAACCGACTGTTCTGATCTGGCGTGAAACCTTGTTTAGCTTAAATGACAAAGCTGCTCATTTTGAGTGGCTTTGTCATTTCGTCTTGATCACCAACGCAATAAAACGACCACTGGCGTGAGTCTATGTTTTACAGCAGAAAACTTGGTCAGCAACCGTTGCCACCACTTCCATCTGCGGCATTGTTTATCAATAGGGGAAAAGGTTCGAACTCTACGCAACCAAGGCAAGTATTGTATTAGAGCGTCTTTCGTCGATTCATAGCCATGAGCGTACTGACCAGAGCCCATCTTTTGCCCTATTTTTGTTTGGCTAAGATCGCCCGCTAACACCAAACACGCACGTGCATCATCAAAATGTAGCCCCAGAGATTGAACAAAGCTTGCCACTTGAGTTTCATTGATATCCAACAATGCATGCTCACAAACCAGCATAACGGGTGCCTTTTCCGGGATATTTAACTCATCGAGCCAAGAAAGATGTGTCACGCTACCGCAATGGTGATGGTAGCGTTCGCTATTATGAAATAGCTTTTGTCGCCACAGCAAGTTTTCGGTCACATCCAGTTCGATCCAGCGGCATAAACCATTATCTAACCGATAGAAACGCGTATCTAACCCAGCACCAACATTAATGATCCAACCATCAGGATTTTGCTTAAGAAAAGCATTCACTTGATCATCACAAAGCTGAGTAAGCGTGGCATGAAGTAACTGTTTCTGATCGATATCACCGGAAAAACACTCAGGTGCCAACAGGCAGCGGTGACACGCCGTCGCGGCAATAGGATCATACACCAAACCGTCATCAGCAAGACTTTCCCTGCTACGGAACCATAACGGCTGTAGAAGATTTGTCGGTATCTGATAACGAGTTTTAGGGGGACGTTGGGGGGCTGTCATTATCATCTTCCTTCCTTAGCAAGATAGAAGATGATAATGAATATCACTTACAAATACAAGTTAGTGATAACTAATCTCAATAAAATGACAGTAAATGGTTACATCCAATCTGTATTACGAATAATACCTACCGCAATGCCTTCGATAGCAAGATGCTGGCTAGTAAGATCGACTTTGATTGGTTCAAACTCTTTATTTTCTGCATGCAGTAATACTGTAGAGCCTTTACGCTCTAAGCGCTTAACCGTGACATCATCATCGACACGAGCCACTATAACTTGACCATCACGCACATCTTGAGTTTTATGCACAGCAAGGAGATCACCATCCATAATACCGATATCTTTCATCGACTCTCCGTTAACTCGCAGTAAAAAATCGGCTTGAGGCTTAAACATGCTTGGATCAACTTTGTAATGTGATTCAACATGCTCTTGAGCCAAAATTGGCTCACCAGCAGCAACTTGACCGATTAATGGCAATCCTTGGTCATCATTCGCTGCTTCAGTTAGCAGAATGCGGATCCCGCGCGATGCACCAGGAATTATCTCGATGGCTTGCTTACGGGCAAGCGCCTTAAGATGCTCTTCAGCAGCATTCGCAGAGCGAAAACCGAGTTCTTTGGCTATTTCTGCACGCGTTGGCGGCATGCCGAACTCATCAATTCTACTTTTGATTAAGTCAAAAACTTGTTGCTGGCGGGGCGTTAACGGCTTCATAAGTCACCTGTCTTTTTATACAGTTAACTGTGAGTATATCCAGTAATTGAACAAATGAAAAGCAAATTGATGTTATTTTAGAAGGCTAGAGAAACACAATCTCTAGCCATGTATAACCAGTTAATAGCATAGTCAACATCACCGCCGCAGAACCTATATCTTTCGCCCGTCCGGATAACTCATGCAGCTCAGGTCCAATTCGATCAACTATAGCTTCTATTGCGCTGTTAATCAGTTCAACCACCAGTACTAATATTACGCTGGCAACCAATAGGATCCTTTCTACTTGGGTCACATCTAACCAGAAAGCAATTGGAAGCATAATAGCGGCCAAAATGATCTCTTCACGAAAAGCGGCTTCGTGTTTGAACGCAGCGTTCAGCCCTTGCCATGAATAACGCGTAGCGCTAAAGACTCGTTTTAAACTATGGGTAGATTTGGGTTTCACATTAATCTCTCAAAAAATGACACAATCTTGGCAAACCATCACCGAGACTGCTGCTTTTACGCTCAATAATAATTAAAAGGTTCGACCAGTTTCTGGTATCCTTGCTGCCTAAAAAAATCGCTTGGGCACATTTCGAGTTCTAAACTAAAAGAACTGGAAATGTGCTTATCATCTATTTGAGGCAAAGAACCTTTATGTCTTCTGGACGTTCTCTATCACGCTCCCTTTTAAAATTACCCCTGTCGGTACTAGTAAAGGGAACGGCTATACCTTCAAATCCGATTGAAGATCATAGCATTGATATTAACAAGCCCATCATTTATGCACTACCTTACCGTTCAGCAGTTGACTTGCTTAGCGTACAAAAGCAGGTAATGTCGCTGGGGCTACCGGATCCTTTACAGCCTCTTGAAATTAACGGTCAAAATTTTAGCCGTTATGTTTTTACTTCTTTTCGCCAAACAGTTATGGGCAATGATAGTGATGTGCCTACAGAGTCTATCGCTCTATTTTCAGAACTGCTAGCGCTACATAAAGAAGATAGTGAACTTGATGTTCAAGTTATCCCTGTTACCGTTCTATGGGGTCGAAAACCAGGTAAAGAGAGTAAGCACACTAATTACCTACAGTCACTCAATGGTCCGCAAAAAGCTAAAGCGGTACTACTCGCAGGTCGTGACTGCTTAGTGCGGATCAGCCCAGTGGTATCGCTACGTTACATGGCAAACTCACACGGTACAGACTCATCGATCGCTCATAAACTTGCTCGTGTTGCTCGTATTCACTTTTCACGCCAAAAATTGGCTGCTTCAGGACCTAACCTCCCTAGCCGTCAGGCGCTATTTAGTCGACTAATGAAATCGAAAGCGATTGAAAAAGCGATTGAAGATGAGGCGAATGCTAAAGGTATCTCACTAGAGAAAGCACGCAAAGAAGCCCATAACATGATGGATGAAATTGCAGCTGATTTCTCTTATTCATTAGTCAAAAATGGTGACCGTATTCTTGGTTGGCTTTGGAACCGCATTTACCAAGGCTTAAACATCAACAATGCCGCAACAGTTCGTCGTTTAGCACAAGATGGTCATGAGATTGTCTACGTGCCATGTCATCGCAGCCATATGGACTACTTATTACTTTCATACGTGCTTTATCATGAAGGTATGGTTCCGCCACATATTGCCGCAGGGATTAATCTCAACTTCTTCCCAGCCGGTCCAATTTTCCGTAGAGGTGGCGCGTTCTTCATTCGCCGCAGCTTTAAAGGTAACAAGCTTTATTCCACTATTTTTCGTGAGTACTTGGCTGAGCTCTTTGCTAAAGGGTATTCGGTTGAGTATTTCAGTGAAGGGGGCCGCTCTCGTACCGGTCGTCTACTACAAGCCAAAACGGGTATGCTGGCAATGACAGTACAAGCAATGCTGCGCGGGCTCAACAGACCCGTCACGTTAGTACCTGTTTACATTGGTTATGAGCACGTAATGGAAGTAGGCACTTACGCCAATGAACTACGTGGTAAGAATAAAGAGAAAGAAAATGCCAGCTTAGTACTGCGTACTATCCGTAAATTACGCAACTTTGGACAAGGTTATGTAAACTTTGGTGAGCCTATTCCTGTCAATCAATACTTAAATGAACATGCTCCAGAGTGGACCAAAGACATTGACCCGATGGGAGGCTCAAAACCACAGTGGTTAACCCCCGTGGTAAATAGCTTGGCTACAAAAATGATGACCAACATCAATGATGCCGCCGCTGCAAACGCACTGACACTTTGTGCTACGGCGCTTTTAGCATCGCGACAACGAGCCCTCTCACGTGATAGCTTAGTCGAACAGATCGAATGCTATCTATCATTACTTAAAAACGTGCCTTACTCTTCAACCTACACCATGCCAAGTGAAGGTGCAGAAGCGTTAGTAAAACACGCAGAGTCTTTAGATAAGTTTGTTATCGAAGCCGATAGTATGGGTGAGATTGTATCGCTTGATCGCAATCAGTCGATTCTGATGACGTACTACCGCAACAACATCATCCACCTATTTGCGATTCCCGCACTGATTGCACAAATGCTAGTTCGCCGTCAAACGCTGACCATGGCACAAATCAAATTGAATGTGGCGCAGATTTATCCATTCCTCAAGCAAGAGCTGTTCTTAAGTATTGAAGAGTCTAAACTTGACGACGTAGTTGAAGCGTATGTGACTGAATTGGCAAACCAAGGTTTGATCAGTGTCTTCGATGAAATGGTCGAACTAAAACAGAGCAACACGCAAGTATTGGTATTGCTCGGTCGTACTATTTCAGAAACACTACAGCGTTATGCTATTGCTTTGAACCTATTGGTTGCTAACCCTGAACTTGGTAAATCAGACATAGAAATGAAGAGCCAAGACATCGCTCAACGTCTCGGACGTTTGCACGGTATAAACGCACCGGAATACTTCGACAAAGGCGTATTCTCATCAATGTTTACCACCTTGAAAGAACAAGCCTATTTGGATGTAGAAGGAAACTGTGACCTTAACAAAACCAGTACACTTGCAGAGTTACTTTACTCGCTGCTCTATCCTGAAGTTCGCTTAACTATTCGTGAAAGTGTGTGTCAGGCAACTGAGCACTGTAATAGCAGTGACTCAACGGCTGAATAGTGTCGACTAGATACAACAAAGGGCATCAATTGATGCCCTTTTCTTTTGTCTTCCATTTACCAAAATGCTATGAGTAACCCGATTGTGACTACCATCCCTACATAATTATTGTTGAGAAAAGCTTGGAAGCAGAGCTCACGATCTCGATGGCGGATCAAATGCTGCTGAAAAACAAACAAAGCCGCCACGATCAGTATACTCCAATAAAAACTCGCTCCGAGTGCATACCACATCCCTAAGCCCATGAGCATCAGCAAGGTGACAAGTTGCAAACCTCCGATGATCATCTTGTCGAAACGACCAAATAATATCGCGGTTGATTTGACCCCAATTTTTAAGTCGTCATCGCGATCGACCATGGCATATTGCGTGTCGTAGGCAATGGTCCACAACACATTTATGGCAAATACAAACCATACCATTGGCGGTAATTCATTGGCTTGTGCAGCCCAAGCCATTGGTATTGCCCAGCTAAAAGCTAAGCCTAAGAAAAGTTGTGGCAAATGAGTATAACGCTTCATGAATGGATAAATGAACGCGAGAAAAATCCCCACAAATGACAATTTGATAGTGAGAGGGTTCATCGTCATCACCAACAAAAACGACGATACTGCCAATGCAATGAACAATATGACCGCTTCTCTACTGCTAATTAAACCTGACGGTAAAGGTCGATGCTGGGTACGTTTTACATACCCGTCCACTTTTCTATCAGCAAAATCGTTGATAACACAACCCGCAGCCCGCATCAGGACAACACCAAGAATGAACACCAACAATACTTCAAAGCTCGGAATTCCCTGCGCAGCAATAATCAATGCCCACAAAGTTGGCCAAAGTAACAAAAGAGTACCAATTGGCTTATTCATTCGCATCAATTGCCAATAGGCGCGCACTTTTGCGGTAGTCATTTACTTTCCTTAGAGTAGATCGGTGCATTAGGTAAAAATAGTTCAGCCACTAGCATAGGCTTATCGTTCATCCACAGTCGAGAACGACGGACTAGACACAACCCACTTGGCGTTTCTGCCCAGCCAACTTGCAGCGCATCTCGCTTAACGTTATTTGAACTAAATATGGTTATACCGAGGGGTATTTCCCCCTGACGCGCAAGATCATGCGGCTGATCGGTCAACGAAGACTGCGGTATGAGAGTTCGACCTAACACCCAAGGCATACCATCACCTTTAAGTACAACTTTACGTAACAAGCATTGTTCTTCAGTCAGCAACGCCAACTCTTGCTGATCGAGTTGCTGTGAGGAAACAATGTCATTATGAAATAGATCCACATTCAATTGTTGGCAATAAGTTTCTAATAAACGTGACAAAGACCCCTGTTCTTGCAGCCAATCCCTCGCGATTTCAGAAGGAAAGCTAAAATTTTCAGGCTGTTGCCATTTAACTTGGCGCAGTGCAGATAAATAAAGCGCAATCATTTGATTCATACTAGTATTCAATCAGTCGCTCTATCGCGTACAATAAAGCTACAATTCATTGGTTAACCGCTAAAAAAGCAATTAACCATTATCCCTTACAAATAGATGCTCTATTGTAACAAGACTCCGGCGATTCGAGTATCGTGATCAGAAGAAAGAGAAGTTAGAAATATGTTTAAACGTTACCTAGCCCAAATATTTGCATCTCTAGCTCTGATTATTACCATGCCAGCCATGGCTAATGATGATGCTGGCGTACCCCAACTCGCTTACTTCACCCTTGAGCCAGACTTGACCACTAACTTCTATACCAAAGGTAATAAACTTGGCTATGTCCAAGTGCGTATCGATATTATGGTTGCCAATCAAGCCGACTTGTCCTTGATTGAAATGCACCAGCCTCTTATTAGAGATGCCGTGATCGAGATGCTAGGAAAGCAAACAGAAGAAACCGTAAAGTCTCTAGCAGGACGTGAAGATTTGCGTAAAAGCTTAGTTGAAGAGTTAAACGCTATTTTGCTACCTGAAACAGGTAAGACTGTTATTGCAGACCTACTCTTTACCAAATACCTATATCAATAGAAGAAAGAAAATTGATCGCGACAAAAAAAAGCGGCGCATGCCGCCTTTTTTATTTTCGAGTGTCCCACAAGCCAATGACAACTCCAGAGAGTAATCCAACCAAGTGAGCCGTATTGGCGATGGCCATAAATGGTTGCACAAAACCAAGTAACAACCAGACCAACATAAAGCCGAGGATGGGTTTAGGCATACTCAGACCTTTACTCGGCGCGCGATATCCCAGCATCCATATGTAGCCTACTAAGGCATAAACCACACCAGATAAGCCACCAAAGTTAGCCCCCTCCACCCAATATTGACCAAAGCCAGAAGCGACTGCTGACACTGCAAAAATTTGTGCCAACTTGCCACTACCCAGCCGGAGTTCAATATCTCCACCGAGTTGCCACCACCAAAGTAGGTTAAACGCGATATGCATGATAGAGAAATGCAATAAGGCATGACTAAACCAACGCCAAATCTGCCACTCTTGCCCTGTAAATGCAGGAAAGTGAAGGGTATTGAATACTGGCTGACCAGCACCAAATTGCTGCATAGCAAAAATGACGATACAGGCCGCCATGATCAACAAGCTAAATGGTCCAGCTTTTGCCTTTAGCATCGACATCATGCTTGGTGAGTTGTAATGAAATTGGTTTTGTCGCGTTTCGACCATATCCCAAGATGCCGCTTGGTACTTAGATTCGCTTGGATTGGCAAGAAACATTGTCAGCTCAGCTTCAGTTTCGATTTGATGCTGGGCATCCAATAACCATAGTGCAAACTGACCTTGCCCTTCGGGCATCATTTTTATTTCAACTTGGCGTGACGCCATATAGTCGATAAATGCCTGAGCTACTCTCGGCTGATTCAAGGTAATCAGTTTGATCATAATTCTACCTAGTTTGATTCAACAGGTAAGCTTGCACGGTGCCAAGCTTCGAAACCACCATCAACATTATACACCTGCTCAAAGCCTTGGTTAACCAAATACTGCGCCGCACCTTGGCTGCTGATCCCGTGATAGCACATAACTAATACTGGTTGCTCGAACTCAGCTTCCTGCAGAAATTGAACCATTGTTTCGTTGGTTAGATGGAATGCTTGCGCTGCGTGAGATACAGCAAATGCTTGTGGATCACGAATGTCCACCATATGTGCTTCGGAATTTTCCATTAAGTGATGAGCAGCTTGTACATCTATATGTTGGAACTGGTCCATTTACTTTCTCTTTTCGGCTTTTTATTAGTGACAACATTGTAACCTATCCAATGCTCAACAAGTACACGGTAGGAATAAGGTTATCCACTTACGATCACTTCTTCACCATTTGTGGATAAACCTGTGGATTGCGTTGATAAAGTGTCTAAATCAATTTCGATCCACTAGATGTAGTGATGATCCTTGTTTTTTTGTGTGTAATTATAACTATATCCCCAATCGACATAATGCGTTTAAGCCTTTATTCACCCTGCTTGCTGACATGTAACCAAGAATTTCATCACAGAGTTACCCACAGGGTATTAGAACGAAAGAGATCGCATAAAGTGATCAGGCATAAAAAAACCGAGACCATTTGATCTCGGTTTTTTCTAAATTCTTAGCGCGTCGAAATTACATTTCTCCAACTGCCATTTTAAGCTTCTTCATCGCATTCTTTTCAAGTTGTCGAATACGCTCAGCAGAAACACCATAATTCTCAGCAAGTTCTTGCAAGGTCGATTTCTGATCCACCAACCAACGTGAACGTACAATGTGCTGACTGCGCTCATCAAGAGTTGCTAATGCGTGGCTCAAGCGATTATTAGTATGAGCTTCCCAGTTAGCAGCTTCGACATTTTCTGCCACATCTGATGAATTATCTTCTAGATAAAGCATCGGTGCTAAACTAGATGTGCCATTGTCATCATCATCTGCTGTGAACTCAAAAGTCGCATCTTGAGCCGCTAAACGAGACTCCATTTCACGTACTTCTGATGGTTCTACACCTAACTCACGCGCAACAGTCTCAACTTCACGACTATTAAACCAACCTAAGCGTTTTTTCGACTTACGTAGATTGAAGAACAGTTTGCGTTGCGCTTTAGTTGTTGCGACTTTCACAATACGCCAATTACGTAAAACGTACTCATGAATTTCTGCTTTAATCCAATGAACAGCAAAGGATACCAAGCGAACCCCAACTTCTGGGTTAAAGCGCTTTACCGCTTTCATAAGACCGATATTGCCTTCTTGAATCAAGTCAGCCATTGGCAGACCATAACCAGAGTAACCGCGAGCAACATGCACGACAAAACGCAGATGCGAAAGGATCAAGCCCTTAGCAGCATCGATCTCGCCGTTATAATGTAAACGCTCTGCAAGTTCACGTTCTTCGTCAACTTTCAGCATTGGATACCGATTCACTGAACGGATGTAGCTATCTAAGCTATCTTGTGAAACTGCAGCTATCGCATACGCTTGCTTAGTCATTCAAGTCCTCATCAAACTATGATCTGGATTGGTAGTTTTAGATCATCAATACTGAACCCTAAATGAACAGGATTCACACAACAGGATCTAAAATTGTTCAAACAAAATGTCTCAACGAGTGAAAAAGTATACGGTAGCGTCTACTTTTTGCAAGTAAAGTTGTGATAAATATTTAATCACTTATTTAAACTGGCTCTATTTCATTGAGATGGCGTTGGGCCGACACTTTTGCCGCCAAACAACCTAGAAATGTGCCCAACATCAGTAACAGTAAGGTTTCGTCCCAACTTAAACCGATTAATCGGAAGTGGCTATCATACAGAACCGCTAATTGTTCCACACTGCTGTTAAGTAAAATTGTGATTAGCGCTGTAAGAATCCAAGCGGTTAACGAACCAAGCAAACCAAGCCACATACCGGAATATAAGTATGGTCGTAAAATGAAACCATCTGTCGCACCAATCAATTTCATGGTTTGTATTTCATGTTTGTTGGCTTGGACATTAAAGCGTAACGTATTACCGACAATTAAAAACACTGAGCCCAGCATCAATACCGATAGTGTTACCACAATACCCGCCACCAAGTTCTTGATTGCATCAAGACGACTTAACCAATCTTCATCCATACGAACATCGCTAATTTCATCTTCCACACGCACTCGCTCAGCTAACGCACTAACAGCTTGCTTGTCATCACTCGCAGGAGAAATAACTAGTACACCTGGTAGTGAATAATCTTCTAACAATGAAATAGCCTGATCAAAGCCTGAGTACTGGCTCAAGTCTGCTAAACCTTGCTGCGGCGAAATGTATTCCACCGCCATCACTTCAGGCAAACTCTCTAACTCATCTTTCAACACCATGATTCGAGGTTCTGATGTTTGTTCTTTAATATAAGCACTGACATGAGATGGACCAGCGACACTCGTCGTCGCCACCGCAATGTTTTTGCCAAGAAGATAGAGTGTAGCAGGCAATGTCAGCGCCATCGAAATGACGGCTAGAGTTAAGACATTACCCATCGGGCGCGACCACAGATTAAGAAATGAAACTTTCGCCTGTTTAAAATGAATAGAAAAATAGCTATCGCGTTTAACGCGATCAGTCTTTTTCGCCGCCTTCTTATTGCGCGTATTAGCGGCCATAATCTTCAACCTCACTCAAAAAACCTTGATTCAGCTCCAAGTGGCGATATTGCGGACGTGAATTAACCAAATTTACATCATGCGTGGCGAGCAAAATCGTCACTCCTGCTCGATTGAATTCTTCAAGTAACTTTAACACTCGGTTAGATAGCTCTTGATCTAAGTTACCTGTTGGCTCATCGGCAAGTAGCAAGGTTGGACGATTGACCACCGCGCGTGCAATTCCCACACGCTGCTGCTCGCCACCAGAAAGCTGGCTAGGTAAGCAACGCGCTTTATCCAATAACCCTGTTTTATCCAACGCCGCAGACACACGGCGTTTAATTTCATTCTCAGAGATAGATTCGATACGCATCGGCAAAGCAACATTGTCATAAACCGTACGATCCATCAGTAAGCGATGATCTTGAAATACAATACCAATATTTCGACGTAGTAAAGGAATGTCTTTATTTGGGATCCGGGTGATGTCGTGGCTATTGAAGCTAATTTTTCCGTCGGTTGGACGTTCTATCGCACAAATCAATTTAAGCAGGGTGCTTTTACCAGCACCTGAGTGACCACCCAAAAAGGCCATTTCACCACGATGAAGATGAAAATCGACTTTTTGTAAGGCTTGCCGACCACCACGGTAAGCTTTGCTTACTTGCTGAAACTTAATCACCCGCTGTTCCTCTTACTCACAAACCGATTAATCTTCTCGGCTAAATAGTGCGTCAATAAACTCTTGTGTTTCAAACGGACGCAAATCATCAATACCTTCACCCACACCGATGTATCGAATTGGGATTTGGAATTGGTCTGCCAACGCAAAGATCACGCCGCCTTTTGCCGTACCATCTAGTTTAGTCAGAGTAATACCAGTCACGGGGGCAACATCGCTAAACAATCTCGCTTGGCTAATTGCATTTTGCCCCGTCCCCGCATCTAGAGTCAGCATGACTTCATGTGGGGCTGAATCATCTATCTTTTTCATTACACGGACAATTTTTCGCAATTCTTCCATTAGGTTGGCTTTGTTTTGCAAGCGACCTGCGGTATCCGCAATAACCACATCGAAACCACGAGCTTTCGCCGCTTCAATTGCATCATAAATAACAGAGGCACTATCCGCACCAGTATGTTGAGCAATGACAGGTACATCATTACGCTCTCCCCACACTTGCAACTGTTCAACCGCTGCAGCACGGAAGGTATCCCCTGCCGCCAACATAACTTTTTTACCTTGCGATTGGAATTGCTTCGCAAGCTTACCGATAGTGGTCGTTTTACCAACGCCGTTAACACCAACCATCAAAATTACATAAGGTGTTTTGTTGCTATCAACTTCAAGAGGTTGCTCTACGTTCGACAGAATCTCTGCCAGTTCTTCTTTTAGTAAACCGTATAATGCTTCACCATCTTTAAGATCCTGGCGAGACGCTTTTTCCGTTAAGCTCTCGATGATCTTCAAAGTCGTGTCCATGCCAACATCAGCAATCAATAACTGCTCTTCTAGCTCTTCAAACAAATCATCATCAATTTGCTTTCCTTTGAACAGACCAAAGAAACCTGCTCCAATATTGGCTTTCGTTCGCGCAAGGCTTCGCTTTAGTCGCGCAAAGAAACTTTCCGTTGGTTTTTCTTGTTCTTGCACTCGCTCCACTACAACTGCTTCTGCTTCTGCTTCTGCTTCTGCTTCTGCTTCTGCTTCTGCTTCTGCTTCTGCTTCTGCTTCTGCTTCTGTAGCCTGTTCAATGGGTTCTGGTTCGGCAACGATTTCTTGCTTTTCTTCCACTTCAGGTTGTAATGGTTCTACTTGTTGTTCTTCGCCTGGTTGCTTGACTTGGTCTTCATCACCGAAACCAAGCCAAGAAAGTAATCCACGCTTCTTTTTTTCCGTCATCTGGGGGATATCCTAGATTGTCTTAATTAACTCTCATTCTTTTTCACCCCACCATGGCAGAATGAAAAAAGAAAATGACAACAGAGTGAAAAGTTACCACGCTCAAAGCGATTTAAGGTTACACTTTGTCATCAATGAAATTTGGCTGTACTCAGGGCGTAAACGCTGAGCGACTGGGTATAGTATCACTTTATTAGCGGTCAAAAAATCTATGGTAAGACGTCCCCAGCAAAACACATCACAAAATAAACCTTCAACTGGCTTTGTTCGAATTATTAGTGGCTTATGGCGTGGACGAAAATTGCCCGTTCACGATGCACAAGGACTTCGTCCAACCACCGATCGCGTCAAAGAAACCGTATTTAACTGGTTAGCACAAGATGTACCTCAAGCCAAATGCCTCGACCTGTTTGCAGGCTCGGGTGGCTTAGGTTTTGAAGCAGCTTCACGTCAAGCTGAAATAGTCACATTGATTGAACTCAATCCCGCGGTATTTAAACAACTTGAGAAAAATATAGCATCACTTAAAGCTGTAAATATCGCGGCAAAAAATACCGATGCGTTGGCTTTCTTAAGTCAACCAGGCACACCACAACATGTGGTCTTTATCGACCCACCATTTCGTAAAGGATTGTTAAGCGAAACAGTATCCTTACTTGAACAAAATGGTTGGCTCGCTGAAGATGCCATGATTTATATTGAAACTGAAAAAGAGCTGCCCATTGATGGTATTCCGGAAAATTGGCATTTGTACCGCGAAAAGAATGCAGGTCAAGTGAGCTTCCGCCTTTACCATCGACAACCAGCATAAAGGACAAATGATGAAAGCACTGATTATGTTAGCAAAAGCCGCGATTGGATTTGTATGGTTTATTCTAATCCTTAATATTTTTATGCCATTTCCTGGCACAGCGGCAATCGCACTTTATATTCTAACGGCATTTCTGTTTTTTATGCATGGTTTGCAAATGCTGATCTTCATCGGTGCGTTCGGTGACAAGATTGAGATGAGTAGCTGGGAAAAATGGTCGATATTGATATTTGGTATATTTTCCCTACTCGATATCCGTCGTAAGCATATGATGTAAAAAGTACTGAAATAAAAACGCCGCTCTTGAAAGCGGCGTTTTTATTTCTAAATATTCATGTAACTTTTCATACCATCAAGGAACATCTGTGTAGAGATCATTACGAGCAATAACCCCATCAAGCGCTCTACCGCCTTTAAACCCCTTTCACCTAATAGTCGATGTAACACACCGGAAAACATCAGAATAATAAATGTCGCTAACCACGCGATAAAAACGGCACCGGAGAGCTCTACCAATCTATTGGGGTGCTGTGTAGACAACAATAGTATTGCTGCAATCACTGATGGACCAGCCAACATTGGGATCGCCATTGGCACTATGAATGGCTCTTCTCCCGCAGCAAGTCCAGTCACGCTGCCAGCTGAAGGGAAGATCATTTTGATCGCAATAATAAAGAGAATGATGCCGCCAGAAATACTCAATGTTTCAGGCTGTACATGCAAGAAAGCCATGATGCTTTTTCCTGCAAACAGGAACAACAACAAAATCGCTAAAGCAAAAAATAACTCTCTAATCAGTATGATACGACGTCGTTTAGGTTCTAAATGTTTTAAAATCGATAGAACAATCGGGAGATTTCCCAATGGGTCCATAATCAAAAACAGCAAGGTCGCTGCCGAAATAATGTCCATCATTTACCTCCAAGACTTTTCGGCGAAGTATATACCGATCTCAGCGGTAATGCCTGTTTACCTTAAACCTTAGCGATTTCAAGGCACTTTAAACTCAACTCTAATGGCTACAAACTTGCTCTAAATTAATCGCCCAGCGCTCACCGACTTGGGTAATTTTCTGTTTTTCGATAAAGAAGGTGAGTAGTTTTTCAAAGTCAAAATCGGCTAGTTTGCAGGTACGAAACTTTACTTGCTCGCCAAACTCAACCAAAACAGCTTCACGTAACTCTTGTTCAGTCATTGGTTTTTCGCGTAATAAATTAAGCACTTTGTGGGCATGAATTTCATTCATTGTAGATAACTCCTGAAGATGTAAAACACCGCCAAGAATAGAGGATCCAAAGCTCATCCGTCTTTGATATCAGATAATGAAGGAGGCCGTTATTAACGAATGGGCTAACAAATAGCTACCTGAAATGAGGTAGCGCCCCAAAAAAATAGAATGGCGGAAGTCATGGATCGCTAATAGTACTGCGGAAGTGGTTAAAGACATACTACCAATAAACGCGAATAGAGCTTGCTGGCTTTGTTGTAACAGCCATAACTCACCCGTAACCCAATTTAACTGCAATAACACCATGCCCATAATAACAACAGGAAAGATCAGACGGTCTATTTTGGGAAGCAGTAAGAAAAACGCAACGATACCCATAGCCAATAGCATAGCAGCCAGCCACCAGACAACTTCTCCAGAGAGCTGCAACCAAAAAGAAGTGCTATAACAAAGCTGAGCAGCAATAAAACCCGCAAAGCAGAAACGTTTGAAACCCTTCGTAATATAAAGACCATCAGCAAACATAGATATAACAAGCCCAAGCGAAACCCACCACTCAAGCTGCCCAACTAAGCTCTCTTGCCCCCAAAGCATAAAAAGTAGTAATACCAGTGAAAAACAAGAAAAAAACATCGCTTGTTTAGGTTGGTTATTTTCACAAGCAGAGGTTGAAATAAACCCCGATAGTGCGACAGCAAGCCAGCTCCACATGATGACACCTCTATAACTTCGAACGGCCAGTTTAGGCACGGAGTGTCAATTGTCCACAATCAGACCAAAAAACTTGGATCTTGGTAGCGATTCAATCCTGATTCGTTTTTCTACCATCACATTTCGATTTCAATACTCATCATTTTTAGCAAAAAAAATCCACTTTCTAGCCTGACAACCAGTAAGCCAAATAAAAGCAAATAAAGACAAATTTCCGGAATAAAACAACAAACAAAAATAATCAATTTATTCATCAAATACAGAGTCTTACATAAAAAAATAGCAATTTAGAGCCAAGAGCAATGATGTACTACAAAAACTGAAAATAATTTTTTGCCTAGTAAATCACATAGCACTCTTACTGGATGAGAATTTATTGCATCCAAGCATAGAATAAAAAGCAAAAACCACGATAAACAAGCAAAAATACGATCTAGCAAACCGAACACACCAAAAACACAAAAAAAACAAGCGAACACTTATTAAACGCATTTTTTATTGTTTATTTACAGCAACTTAAATACAAACCCCAATTAAAAACAAAAAATCACCAACAGGAGAAGTGATAAATTGCATACGGCATAATGCGATAAATCGGCATAATCGAGACCATTAATTTGTTTTTTTAGTCTGTTTTGCGCTTATTCCTTGATCAAAGCAGTAAAATTCTGCTATTCTGTAAAACATAGATTCCAACATCATCTTTAGGGAGCACAACTATGATTACTTCTTCACAAAAACAAGGACTTGTAATGATCGCAGTCATCGTTGGTTTGATGACTCTTCCGATGATGTACTAGTTCAAATTTAAAAAGCAAAAAGGGACGCCATGGCGTCCCTTTTTGCTTTATGCCCGAATAATAGACAATTGCCGAACAATAATTAAGCGCACTTCAAATTTTGCACCTTTCACTAAAACTATCTATTTTATTCATTTCAATTCAATAATTAGAAGTGTTCAGATAAAACATCCCAATGAGCGTAATAAAACAGCATTGCAGCTATAGTGATCAACGTCATCAGTGATATTGCAACTCGCCAAATAAAGCGACTACTTCTAGGTGTGAGCTCTTTTTCGCACTCATCGCAAACTGCAAGAAACTCACGACGATTCTCTAGTTCATAATCATATTCATGAACCACTTTATTACGAACAGTTGCGATAAAACGCAGCTTACCCACAATGGTATGAGGTAAGCGTTCTTCACAGCTAGTAATCAACTGATGTAGACCTTTACCTTTGGCATGGTATTGTGTTCGCAGCAGATGCTCGATCTTGCGGGTGCGTGTAACTACGCTATCGATATCTGACATAACTTCTCTCCCTGTATCTGTACTACAGCTTCCATCCCTATTCTCATTCTAATAAAACAAGTTGCAAAGCTAATCATACAAATGAATTATCTAATTATGACTAGATTAACGAGTTAAGCATCAATAGCTTGTGATATAGATCGAAGATCTATTTTCGACATGAACATTATGTGCTTTATATCTCAGAGCATAGTCAACATCACGTCGAAAAAGTAGCTAGAATGCACCCTTAAGTTCATGGGGAGGAACTGATGCCTATTTCAATATTTTTCGCCATTGCTTTGCTATGTCTTTTGGCGGGTTGGGTTTTTACCAATTTCTATCGTCGGCACATGCAAGGTGAAAATGCGCCGGAGCAAAGCGTCGATGTCATTGTATTAGACAAACAGGTCATTGAGATTGAAGACGCTTCACTAGGTCAAGATGATCAAGAATATTGGATCTACGTCCAACGAGGTCGCCTGGGACCAAAACGGGAATTTCAAATCGGCATTCACTATTTTCACGCATTAAACCCTGGCGACAAAGGCACACTCACCTATCAAGGTGATAAATTCCTTCATTTCGCAATGAAGCGCTAATCCATTCTTGCTAATGTCATCACTAAGGCAACAGCCATGCTGTTGTTTTTGCTCGCGCTAGTAACCAACTTAATGCTAGCGCACCACCACCACTAATTAATATCCATAACGGAATAACCCAAACTGGGTGCCCTTGATACCATTCAAACGCTTTCATCGGCCACAAAAAAATTGGATGCAGTATATAAATACCTAGGCTGTACTGACTGATAAATCCAATCACGCTATTCGCCCGCGAGGAAAGGAATTCGCACATATAGCGGCAAACTATAAAAATCATACTCGCAGCCAAGACTACATTCAGCGTCTTATAAGACAACCAACGACCTACCGTATATTCCCCTATATCAACACTATTCGAGATCACCATAAAAACGGTGAGCATCAAAGAGATTCCCCCTAACCATGTCAAACCAATCACAGCCAAGCGGCTAAGTGGCAATTTTTGATACAGTAGGTAACCAAGGGGCAAGTAACCACTGTAAAGCCACATCTCAGCACTCCAAGGCCCTTTTATACCCAACAGATACAATAAGGTCGTCACTAACCAAATACCAACATAAGCGTACAGTGCGCCATCATTGCCTTGCTTTACGACCCATTGAAAAAATGGGATCACAAAATAGAGCGGAATGAAGTAGTAAAAAAAACCAAGATGGTAGTAAGTAGCATGGCTTGGGCTTTCGAGTAACACCTCTTTCGCCACTTGGCTATCAAAGCCTTGTGCTGACCAACCAGAAAGGTAAGCGTAAAACAGCGACCAAATTAAAAATGGCACCATCACTTTACCCAAACGGCGTCTGATATAATAACCAATCTCAAATTCGCGTTTATCGTTCAACATTAACGCGCCAGTGATCAAAATAAACACCGGCACCGCCCAGCGGCTAATGCTGTTTATTGAGACTGCCGTAGCCCATTGATCAAATGGAATCATCCCCAATTCATGTCGATAAGGCGCAAGGACATGAATAGCGATGACAGCAATGGCAGCTACGCAACGTAAAAGATCAAAAAAACGAACACGTTCTCTCATAAACGACCAATCGATAAACCAAGTGTATTGAATATAGCAATAAAAAAGCCGACTAAACCAATGTGATGTAACGGTTTAGTCAGCTTTTAGTAAACGTTTAAAAATGTCAGGTGATGATTACGAGCTCGCAACTACCTCTAACTTAGGTAGCCTAATAGAGATAAGCGTGGTAATGACAAGGAAAACAAATGATACCCATAAGCAAGCTGAAAGACCTGCCATTTGAAATACCCATCCCGATAATATCGTACCGATTAGGCGCCCCATGGCATTCGCCATATAGTAGAAGCCAACATCCAGTGATACCCCATCACCTTTGGCATAACTGACAATCAAATATGAGTGCAGTGAAGAGTTAATGGCAAAAACGGCACCAAATACAAACAAGCCCACCACGATAACCCATTGTGGATGCCATTCAATTTGGACCGCGTAAGCAATACCTCCGGTGATAACCGCCAGTAACGCCACCCACACTAAGGCTGCGTGGCCATCAGGTACTCGTCCTTGTGCTTTACCGGTGATCTTCGGGGCTATGCCTTGCACCAAACCATAAGCGATGACCCAAAGTGCAAGAAATCCCCCCACCCATAAATGAGACCAACCAAATGTACTGCCTAGGTAAATAGGCAACGCAATAACAAACCATACATCACGGGCACCAAACAAAAACATACGTGCGGCAGAGAGAATATTTATCGACTCTGATTTAGAAAAAATTTGGCTAAACTTAGGCTTAATCGTCGCTTTACCCAAGTTACTTTCTAGACCCAACAAACTCCCCAGTAAAACAAGAGTTAGTACGCCAGCCATGAGTAATACTGCCGTTTTGAAACCCACCAGCGAAAGCAATAAGCCACCGACAAAGAAACCGACCCCTTTCAACGCATTCTTTGAACCAGTAAGGATCGCTACCCACTTGTACAAAGCGCCTTGCTGATCATCTGGCACCAAGGTTTTAATTGAACTCTTAGCACTCATCTTATTCAGGTCTTTTGCAATACCCGACATCGCTTGTGCCAACATAACCCAAGGAATTGTCAGCCAAGCATTTGGCACGGCGAGCATAACTAGCGCTGCAATTTGCATCGCCAACCCTAGATTCATGGTTTTGTTTAGCCCTAGCCTCGCGCCTAACCAACCACCAATTAAATTCGTGACCACACCGAAAAATTCATAAAATAGAAAAAGTGAGGCAATTTCCAGCGTACCGTAGCCCAAATCATGGAAATACAGCACCACCAGCATTCGAAGCGCACCATCTGTGATGGTGAAGTTCCAATAATTAAACGTCACCAGCATGTATTGGCGAACACTTTTGCTCAAATTGGAAAACATAGACCACCTTATATGAACAGCTAAGAGAGCTTTTGGACACCCATGTTCCAAAAGCTGCCACGACCTAAGATTCGCCTTGAGCAACCTGCTCGATATAAGTTACTTGAATAGGTTTAGTAAACGCACCAGGGCGCAATGCTTGAACCTGAGAAATAATTTCGTCTAATGCCCATTCACGCTCTAGGAGTAAATGCGCAGCGAGTAACCCTGTTCGACCAGAACCACCCATGCAGTGCATGGCGACTTTACCACCTTGATTAACAATCTCATGCAGTGCTGGCGATGCAACTTGCCACTTCGCGGCAAAGTTATCATTCGGCGCACAATCGTCTTCAATTTCAATCTGAAACCACTGCATGCCAAGCTCTTTCGTCAGTGAACCAAGTTGAAGCACGTTCTTCTCAGCCAGTTCAGAGTAATCAAGCGCGGTCACAATCGCCTGAACACCTTGCGCCTTCAATTGTTCCAAGCTTTCTTGTAATGAAGCCTCTTTGGTTCCCGGGCAAGGGGTTAAAATCAGTGCGCCCTCATCGACACTCAGTTGCCATGTTGGATGTGTCATTACTTTCTCCTTATACCAAGCCGACTTTACGGACTAACTCCGCCGTGCGGGTTGCATAACCCATTTCGTTATCGTACCAAGCATAAATTTTTACCATGCGCGTACCGACAACCATGGTCGATTGCGCATCAACGATGGTCGAACGCGGATCACCCTTATAGTCAATTGACACCAATGGGCGATCTTCAAAGCCAAGAATACCTTTGAGTTCCCCTTCTGAAGCTTGCTCCAAGAGTGCATTAACTTCTTGCGCTGTAGTGTCGCGTTTCACATCAAAAATAATGTCGGTAAGTGACGCATTCGCCAGCGGCACTCGCACTGCGTGACCATTGATCTTGTCTTTAAGCTCAGGAAAAATCTCTACAATTGCGGTTGCCGAACCCGTCGTAGTTGGAATTAAACTCATACCACAGGCTCGAGCACGGCGTAGATCTTTATGTGGTGCATCGAGAATAGTTTGTGTATTAGTTAAATTGTGAATGGTGGTAAATGAAGATTGCTCAATACCCAACTTTTCATTGATCACTTTGACGACAGGTGCAATACAGTTGGTGGTACACGAAGCTGCAGTCACAATACGATGAACATCAGGGTTAAAGATTTCATCATTTACCCCCATCACGATATTCGCGACGCCCTCTTCTTTTACTGGTGCAGACACCACAACCCGTTTTACACCTTGTGCGAGGTATTTATTCAGAAATTCAGTTTTACGATGAACACCTGTCGCCTCAATTACGACATCGCAACCAGACCAATCGACAGAGTCGATCTCTTTTTCACAAGTCGTCTTAATCCGCTGACCAGCGATAATCATCTCATCGCCTTCCGTGCTCACTTCATAACCCCAGCGTCCTTGTACCGAATCAAATTCAAGTAAATGGGCAAGAGTGTTGCAATCACCTGCCACATCATTAACCAAAACAAACTCGATCTCCGGCCAATCAAATGCCGCGCGAAGTGCTAGGCGACCAATACGCCCAAAACCGTTTATTCCTACTTTAATCGTCATAATCGTGTCTCTTTCTAAATTTATTGGCAGCACACAGGACGAGCCTGTATCGCGTGAAGTCTTGAAGTATCTAGTTGGTATTGGGTTTTTAAGCAGTTTGAAGCAACCAGATCATCAATCAATTTATTCATCCATCCTGGAAGCGATGATGAACGGCGATAGAACACCCATTGACCTTGACGCACATCCACCAAGACGCCACTAGAGCGCAACTGAGCAAGGTGACGAGAAATCTTCGGCTGGCTTTCTTGTAGTGCTTGCGTTAACTCACCTACGGACAAACACTCTTCTCGCATAATTAACATCAAGCAACGCACTCGAGTTTCGTCAGAAAGTAACTTGAAAAACTGATGGGGCAACATAAATATACTCACATATGGATATGCATATATTCTTATTTATTTTAAAACCAAGATCAAGCGTCTCAGAGCACGTGTCATAAAACATTCATTTAAGAGATGAGCAGGATTAGGGCAACTAACTGATTTTTTGGATGGATTGGCTCCAACGCTGAGCTTCCGAAATATTCAACATTACATCATCAATAGACAAGTTGAGCAGATCACAGGCACTTTGCATACCTTGCCAATCAGCTCGCTCATAGCATTCTTCAATCGTCAGCAATATTCCGTAAGGACCTTGGCGCTCTAATAAAGCTAACCTAATCGCTTGGCTAAGTGGCAATTGGTCTACTAGATATTCAATAGAAAGATCGAACATTGCATCTAATATCGAGAACAAGCCAATAAGGAAAGCTTGCTCTTTATGCTGTTGTAATGGGTTATGAGTCGACATTAATGAGCAAAACTGCGCTCTCTGCAAAGACAAACACAGCAGTTCACGGGGTTTCTTGGTGGAGATGAAAGAGGCAACCGTTAAAGAGACAAACATTTTTAGTCGATCTTGCCCCAGATAAATTAACGCTTGTCGAAATGAAGAGATAGTCACTTCCAATCGGTCAGAAAGGCTGTTTACAAAATGGAGTAATTTGTATGAAAGCGTCGCATCCCTTGCCACAATGCGTTCTACCTTCGCAAAATCAACTTCCGTTTGACATACTTCTTTAAACAGCTCCATAGCAATCATTTGCTCTGGGCTGATATAACGCTGGCGTATCATTTCAGGTTTGCTAAAGAAAAAACCTTGGAAAAAATGAAAGCCAGCTTCACGAACCTTGGTAAATTCTTGCTCTGTCTCGACACGTTCCGCTAAGTACTTTCGCTTGCTACCTGCAGCTAAACGTTGTTTTACGAACTGACAAGCATTCTCTAAACCCATCGCGCAAATATCGATTTTTACTATTTGCACTAAAGGTAAGAAACGCTCCCACTCTACACTGTAGGCAAAATCATCCAGTGCGATAATATAGCCATGGCGCTTAATTTCAAGAATCGCCTCATACAACTCGTCAGTAGGCTGACAAGTCTCTAAGACTTCTATCACGATTTTTTCTTTCGGTAACGATAAAGGCAGACGACGCAACAGGCTTTGGTACGGAAAATTCACAAAACAACGAGAATGGGCAATGGCAGGGTTAGTGCCAATGCTCAAAAAATTTTCAGCAATTAAACGGTAAGTCGCTCGGTTCGATTCTATATGTGCAGGGTAAGCGTTCTGCTCCCCATCACGAAACAGCAACTCGTACCCGAGGGTTTGCCTTCGAGCATTGAGTATTGGTTGTCTCGCTACATAAGTATCTTTCATTTTTCACTATATTATTAATATTATCAGTATTTTACGATTTAGCTGTGGCTAATAGTGCACCACAACCAACAAACATGGAACCAAATACTTTGTTGATCTTCCCCATCACTCTCTCAGAACGGATGAAACGTCCCATTTGCGATGCCAGCGTGGTGTAACCCAGCATCACAATTGCGTCAATCACCACAGTTGTAATACCTAAAACAGCAAACTGAATCAATTGCGGCTGGCTTGGGTTAATAAATTGCGGAAATAGCGCGACCAAAAAAACTATGGATTTAGGATTGGTCAAATTAATCACTATTGCACTACGCAACAACGCCCAACCTGAGCGGTGATCATCGCCACTGAGAGTCGCTAAACTCGTTTTGTCGCGCCACTTTTGAATGCCTAACCAAACAAGATAAGCTGCACCTACCCATTTAATCACTGTAAACGCCATTGCAGACTGCGCTACCAGCGCACCAATACCAGCGCCAACCAAAATAATGTGGCAAGCCAAACCGATCTGTAGCCCAACTATCGCCCCTAAAGATTTACGCGTACCGTAGCTCAAACCATTACTGATCGAGTTGACTGTACCAGATCCCGGAGCCAAGCTAAAAACGGTTGCGGTTACTAGATACGCCAACCAAACATGCAATTCCATGTTGTATTACCCCTCGACTAATCTATATTAGCCAAACATAATTAAAACTTGTCGTAAAACCCAAAGAAATTTAGGTTCACAAACCATGACCACTAACAGCGCAGTCAATCCGCCTCCTTATACTCAAGAGTCTCATTTTGAGCAAGCAATCAATAAGGAAATTGCTGATCTCTGGAGCACTCGCAAAGAAGGTTTTTTACGCTCACCAGACAGACGCAATCTGTTTTGGGTTTCACTCACTTCAGAACACCATACTAAAGCAATTGTAGTCGTAAATGGGCGAATAGAATGCACCTATAAATACCAAGAGCTTTTCTACGATCTGTATCGCCAAGGTTATAACATTTATTCCTACGATCATCGTGGTCAAGGACTCTCCGATCGCTTAGTGAAAAGTCGCGATATTGGTTATGTTGAAGAGTTTGATGATTATGTACAAGACTTAGCGTTGATGGTGAAGCAGTTTGATTTAAGTCGCTACAAAAAGCGCTTTCTACTCGGTCACTCAATGGGCGGCAATGTTATTGCTCGCTATATACAAACTCATCCCAAACACTCTTTCGATGCCATGGCACTCAGTGCGCCAATGTTTGGCGTTAATATCGCATGGTATTTAAAACCCATTGCGCGTTGGGTTGGCCAATTACTTACGGCGTTCCACGCCGAGCCGACTTATGCTCCAGGGCAAGCGCCATACTATTCAAAACCCTACAAAGGTAATTTGCTCAGCCAAAGTCATACTCGTTATCAATGGTTTCGCCAGCTTTATGACAACCAACCCGAGCTACAAGTTGGTGGCGCAAGTACACGTTGGGTATGGCAAGGGCTCATCTCCTGTAAGCAAAGTCTTTTAATGACACGTCAGGTGAAGATACCGCTACTGCTCTTGCAAGCCAGCAATGATCAAATCGTTGCCAACGACGCTCAAGTGCAATTCATTAAAAAACTGGCCAAAACCAATAGGCATTGCGCCATGCATATTATCTACGGTGCAAAACACGAACTCTTTTTCGAGCAAGACAAGTATCGCAACCAAGCATTACAGAGCACACTACAATTTTTCTCAGCTCACTGAGCTAAATAAAAATAAGGAAATAGTGCGACTGTTTTTTACCCTCTTTTTCGTTCCTCAATTGGAGTAAACTTAGTGTTCTCGCAATTCGGTTCTTCGCATTGCAGCGTTATGTTCAAATGAGGGTAATATGATCACAACACGCAAAGATACTCCATTCCAGCTGGTAGCCTCGGATCTTGACGGTACGCTTTTAGCTCCCGATCATAAACTGAGTGATTTCTCAAAGAGAACGCTTAAAGATCTCCATGACAAAGGCTTCACATTTATCTTTGCAACTGGTCGTCACCACATTGATGTTGCCGGTATTCGTGAGCATGTGGGCATTCCTGCTTACATGGTGACTTCAAACGGTGCACGCGTTCATGATCAGAACGACAAGCTAATGTATAGCAACAACGTACCAATGGATTTAGTCGCAAAAGTGATCGACACGATCAAAGTTGATCCTGAAATTTTCATTCACATCTACCGCAACGAAGACTGGATGCTCGATCGTGATGACGAATTCTTGCGCAACTACCACGAAGAATCTGGTTTTAGCTATACCTTGTACGATGTGAACAACCCACCAACAGATGGCATAGCAAAATTGTTCTTCACCCATCCAAATCAAGAGCACGATTACTTAGTTAAATTTGAACAACAACTGAATGAGAAGTTTGGCGAGCAATTAAATATCGCCTTCTCAACACCTTGGTGTTTAGAAGTAATGGCAGCGAACGTATCCAAAGGTGGAGCGCTTAAAGTGATCGCCGAATCGCTTAACTTAGGTCTTGAAAACTGTATTGCTTTTGGTGATGGCATGAACGATGTGGAAATGCTGCAAATGGCAGGTAAAGGGTTAGTAATGGAAACCTCTCACCAACGATTGAAAGATACATTACCAAACAATGAAGTGATTGGTAGTAACGCTGATGACGCGGTAGCTCACTATCTGCAAGATCATCTATTGTAATTTCGATATAGGCAGCTTCGGTTGCCTTTATTTTTGCCGCGATGGCAGGTGCTCTTTGGTTAGAATCGCTTGCCACTCCGCCTCAGAAACAGGCATAACCGAGAGGCGATTGCCACGCTTCACTAGTGGTAAACCCGTCAATTCTGGCATCGCTTTTAATACCGCTAACGGAATCACACGATCCATTTTTCTAACAAACTCAATATCGACCATAAACCAGCGTGGTTTTTCCACGGTTGACTTTGCATCAAAGTAATCACTTTCCATATCAAAAGAAAAATGATCGGGGTAAGACTCTCTCGTCACTTTAGCTATTCCAGCAACACCCACGTTTTTACATGAGGAGTGGTATATCAACACTAAATCACCTTCCTTCACTTCGTCACGTAACATATTACGTGCTTGGTAATTACGTACCCCTTCCCAACATGAACAGTTTTGTGTCTGTAGAGTGTCAATTGAGAAAGTGTCTGGTTCAGTTTTAAACAGCCAATATGCCATAATGTCCTCAGTATAAATTCGGAGAAGGAAGATATAGCATGAAGGCATTGAGAATCCCAGCGATGCTGGCCGGTCTTTTAGCGTTGCAAGCGTGCTCAATGTTCGATTTTGGATCACAAGCCGAACAAGCCAAGTCCCCTGTACCTCTGGCGAACTTAGAGCAACCTAATTCCATTAATCCGCAAGCATTCATTATTCGTGGTGAAGTCATTCTTGGACATGAAGCACAATCTATTCAGCCTTGTGGCAGCGATATACAATACTGGCTTGAAGTTGATAACGACAAGTTCAAACAGGCAATGCGTTTAATCAACCACCCGTACCAACCTATGTACGGGGAAATGATTGGTCATTTAGAAACCTCAAGCCAAGAGGGTTTTGACGGTGACTACAATGCTCGTTTTGTTGTCGAACAAGTTAATTTACTTACCGCAGAAAACCCAAATCGTTGCGATCGTGAGATCCAGCCTACTCGGGCTTTTGGCAACGAACCTTTTTGGTCATTGAACTTTAGCCCTTCAGCTTTAACCTTTCAGCCTATGGGTGGTCAAAAGCAAACTCTTGCCATCAACTCTTCTCACATCGAACCCAATCGCCGCCGTTATAGTTTTGCACAAGGGCAGTTAGAATTAAACCTACGCAGTTGTTCTGATGGTATGAGCGACAGCCTTTATGGTTGGAGTGCCATCTTACAGATCGATGGAAAGAACTACCAAGGCTGTGCCACACTCTCCAATGCTGACGCAACCCTCGATTGGACAGGCATCTACCAAGCAGAGTCAACGAAGAGCAGCAGTTTTAGTGTTATTTTGGATATGCAAGGTGACCACTCAGCAACCACCACTTACCGCTATCAAGATGGCAGTGGAGATTTAGTTGAGCGTGGCTATTGGCAATCATTAAGTCCACATCAAGTTCAAGTGGTCATGACACATCACCAGCAGCAACCTCTGCTATCTGAACGTCTGTTTACACGTAACGACAATACACTTAACGCCGATAAGGAAAAAGTTGGAGAGGTCATTTACCCAATAGCGGATGGTGGATTAGTTCTGTTCAAGCATCAACAAAGTGAAACTGAAGCGAATCAATCACCAACATCAAATAACATGAGAGCAATCTCATCATCAGCGGAGTTTAGCCCTAAGGTCGATCGCGTTTTACGTGAATACTTTGAGCACAACAACACCGACGCGAGTGATACCCGCTACCGTTGGCTTACTTATGATTTAAATGGCGATGGGCAGAAAGAGCTCTTAACCCAGTTAGATTGGTGCGGTTCAGGTGGGTGCACATTGTTAATTTTTGAAAACCATCAACAAAATTGGCGCTTCAATAGCCGAATTACATTAGTCAACACACCGTTGAATTTGGGACACAAAACCAATAGTGGCTGGCGTGACTTAATACTGTTTGTTCGCGGTGGTGGCTCTCAGCCAAATCAACATGTGCTTCGTTTCGATAAAACCAACTACCCACTAAACCCTAGTACGGCTCCCGTCGCCAGTTTTGATGATATTAGCCCAGTACAGCTGTTTAGCGACGGTCTCACTCCACATCAAGAGGGAGTAAGACTGTAATGTTGCCACTATCCGCCTGTGCAGGTTGTGGTCTGCATCACCAGTGTGTCTGTGACTTAGTGCCTCATTTTGATACACCGATCCATATCGCACTGCTGATGCATGAAAACGAACTCAACCGAGAAACCAATACTGGGCAATGGCTCCTTAAAGCCATTCCTTCAACCAGTCAGCATATTTGGCAACGAAAAGCTCCCTGCCCTCAATTGATGGCGCTCATTAACAATGAACAATATCAGCCCTATTTAGTTTTTCCCGGCGAACAAAGCCTACCATTATCACAGGCTAATAGTGTGAGTACCGAGGCTGGAAAAACACCACTGTTCATCATTCTTGATGGTACATGGCAGGAAGCAGGAAAGATGTTGAGAAAAAGCGTTTGGCTGGCAGGGTTAGCTTGCGTTCATTTACAGCCAAGCGAGCAATCAAATTATCAACTAAGACGCAATCAACAACAAGGACATCTGTGCACATTAGAAGTGGGTGCAGAAATCATCAAAAGCATTGGTTTAAGCAACGAAGCCAAACAGCTCGATGATTTCTTCTGCCACTATATGCGAGTATTTAAAGCGGATAAGAGTGGTCATACTTTAAGGTTGTGATATTAAAGCAATAACAATGATCTTAGTTTATGGATTTCAATATCAGGTAGCACACTCCCATGACGGGCTTGGCGTAGAGACGGGATTTGGTCGTTAAACCAACAAGCTTGAAATCCATTATGTTTGGCACCTGCGACATCGGTCTTAAGATGATCACCAATATGTAAAATTGAATGACTATCAACGCCAAGAAACTGCTGCGCTTTAACAAACATATCCGGGTGAGGCTTGGCGTGACCGTCTCGCCCACCTTTTAAAATCAAAACAAAATAGCCACTCAAACCAATTCGTTCGACATCGACATTACCATTAGTGATAGCCACCAGCGGGTACTTTTCAGCCAGTTGATTCATGACATGATGCGTTTCATCTGGTACGACGAACTCACTACGCAAAGAGAATACCACTTCAAGTAACTCATCCGCCGCTTGCTTAGCCTGTTGAGATGAGTAACCCAGTTGAGTTAACCCTACCTGTGTAGTGCGATGTCGCCATAAGGTCAAATCGCTATATAGCCAATTATCTTGCTCCGCTAAACTGAGTTTAAGTTGTAGCCACCAAGCATCGTCACGCGTATTTGAGATTGGGTGATGCTGATGAAACCAAGCCGTTGCCTCGCGAGTAAGGCGAGTGATGACCGGACGGTTATCATATAAGGTATCGTCCAAATCAAAGCTCATTGCCTGAATTGGCTTTAACTGACGGTAAAATTTCATCGCTTCACCCTACTAGTTTCATGTTTCCGATTTCTTTTTTGCTCGTGGATGTGCTTGGTCATAGACTTCCGCTAAATGCTGAAAATCCAAATGAGTATAAATTTGTGTGGTAGAGATATTCTCATGCCCTAACAACTCTTGCACAGCACGTAAATTATTACTCGACTCCAGCATATGTGTCGCAAATGAGTGACGTAATTTGTGCGGGCTAATGTGACTCGAAACCGACTGTTTTTGCCCCCACTCTGCCATACGCTTTTGCACATTCCGATGAGAGATCCGAACGCCCAATTTTGAGACGAACAATGCCTTCTCGTCCCCTTTAGCAAAATCGGAACGTAGTTTTAGCCATTTACCAACCCACTCTTTGGCTAAACCAGAAAATGGCACTTTGCGTTCTTTATCGCCTTTACCCACTACGCGTAATTCACCACTAAAAAAACTGACATCTTTAACGTCCACGCTTACCATTTCAGCCAAACGCAGACCAGCACCGTACATCAGCTCCATCATGGCTCGATCACGAATCGACAACGGATCGTCGTCGGTCACTTCAAGTAACTGACCAACTTCATCGACATCAAGGTTTTTTGGTAATGGACGCTGTTTACGCGGTGCTGAAACACCTTTCGCTGGGTTTGCCGCTAATTCACCGCGCAGAATGAGAAAATCAAAAAAACTGCGTAACGAAGAAAGCCGCGTTGCAATACTGCTTGCTTTCATCCCCTCACGCATTCCTTTACTTGCCAACTGTCGAACCCAAGCCGCGTCAACTTGTGTCCACTCTTTCAAACCCATGCTGACTAAATGTCGCGCCATGGTTTCAAGCTGCTGCTTATAATTACGTTGGGTATGAAGACTAAGCCCTTTTTCACTTCGTAGATATTCGTAGAAGCGTTCCAAGGGCTTTTGTAAGCCGTTAGGCAGAGGTTGTACTAATTCGCTCATTGATGTCCATATGCCAAGGCAATGTCGCAATCACATGTGATAAGACCAATGCTAAATGGCGTAAAAATAGAGTATCCATATGGGGTTGAAAATGACCACCGTCTCCACTAGAGAAAGCGATTAACCCTTGCGACTTTCCTTTCGCTAAAGGTAACACAACATAAGAGCCAAGCTCTGGAGAGCGATTTTGCTCACCAAACAATAGTTCTCGATCAGCTTTACGCATTCGCCCTAAGTAAGCCAATTTACCATTGAGGTTAGTGGTCGCAAAACGTTGATAATGCTCGAAACTGGTTCGATAATGTTTTGACGGAGCATCAAACAAGCGTACGTAGGCAACTAAATCCAATTTCTTAGCTGTACTTTCAATCGCTCTAATCGCTGCCAATAACGAGTCACACTTTAAGATCTGCTCTTGCAGATCCATAAATTCATGGAAGGTTCTATCATTGTTCGCGGCTAACGACATAAAGGCTGTAATTTCTTCTTCCAGCTCTTCAATACGTTGACGTTGACGATTCAGCTGTATGTGAACCAAAGATACCGCACCTTGCTCTTGATGAGGCAATGCAAGACGATCCACCAGTTCTCGGCGATCAACGAAATAATCAGGGTTATCACGCAGATACTCTGCCACTACTTCTGCAGTTAATGCATCCGCTTCAATCTGAGACACAAGAGATCCTTAGTTAACAGTTAATTTGTCCATCAAAGACATGCGTTGCAGGTCCTGTCATATACAGTGGTGTACCCATGCCTTGCCAGCGAATATTCAGTTCACCGCCAGGTAGATGTACTTTCACCTGCTCATCAAGCAAACCTTGCAGTATACCAACGGCAACCGCACCACAGGCGCCACTACCACACGCTTGCGTTTCACCCGCTCCACGCTCATAAACGCGTAGATTGATCTCATTTCGATTGAGAACTTGCATGAAACCCGCATTGGCACGTTCCGGAAAACGTTCGTGAGACTCGAGCATGGGACCTAGCGTCCCAACGTCTACCGTATTAACGTCATCCACTACGGTAACAACATGAGGATTACCCATACTCACTGCACCACAGAACAAGGTTTTATCCTCTGCTCGCATAATGTAGGTCTTTTCCATTTGTTTGGCTTTAAATGGAATTTTGTTTGGCTCAAACTCAGGCACGCCCATGTTCACGGTAACTTGGTCGTCTTCTTCTATAGTGAGCACTATTTTGCCTTTCTTAGTACTCACACCGATGATGTATTTGTTGGTCAACCCTTTCATGCGAACGAAACGAGCAAAACATCGCGCGCCATTACCACACTGCTCTACTTCACTGCCATCAGCATTGAAAATACGGTAGTGAAAATCGCTTTCAGGATCATAAGGAGCTTCAACCACAAGAAGCTGGTCAAAGCCTACCCCAGTATTTCGATCAGCCAAACGACGGATCAAATCTGGGGAGAAAAAAATGTTTTGGGTAATACAATCCACAACCATAAAGTCGTTACCCAAACCATGCATTTTAGAAAAATGGAAATGCATACAGTTTCAATTACTCCGGTAATACGCTTTCAAGCTCCCACAAGCTCGACAGTTTTTCACGTTGACGAACCAAGTGCGCTCGATTGCCATCAACCATGACTTCGGCAGCTCTTGTACGAGTATTATAGTTAGAGGCCATCACAAAGCCATACGCACCAGCTGAGCGAACAGCCAGTAAATCATTAGCTTCAAGGGCTAATGCACGATCCTTACCCAAGAAGTCGCTGGTTTCACAAATTGCCCCAACCACGTCATAGGTTTTTGCCTCGCTGTCACGCGGCAGAACCGGAACGATATCTTGCCATGCTTGGTATAGTGCAGGTCGCATGAGATCATTCATCGCCGCGTCAATAATGGCAAAATTCTTATATTCGGTATGTTTCAAGAATTCGACCTTGGTCAACAACACGCCGGCATTAGCAACAATCGCTCGACCTGGTTCGAATATCAATTCAAGATCTTGATGATTGTCCAAACGACCAAGTAGCGCTTTAGCGTACTCAGAAGGCTGCGGAGGAAGCTCATCACGGTAAATAACCCCTAAACCACCACCAACATCTAAATGTCGGATATTAATACCTTGAGCTTTCAATTGATCAACGAGCGCTAACAAACGATCGGTGGCATCAATAAAGGGTTCAAGATCTGTCAGTTGAGATCCGATATGGCAATCAATACCTTTTACATCGAGGTGTTCTAGGCTGTTAGCGAGTGTGTAAACGACTGGTGCACGGTCAAAAGCAATACCAAATTTGTTATCACGCAGACCGGTTGAAATATAAGGATGTGTATTAGCATCAACATCAGGGTTGATCCGCAAGGATACAGGCGCTTTGACACCCATCTCACTGGCTACTTTATTTAAGCGTTCTAGCTCTGGCTCTGATTCAACATTGAAGCATTTTATGCCCACATCCAGAGCTCGTTTCATTTCTGCTTCAGTCTTACCGAGACCAGAAAATACCACTTTGCTTGGATCACCGCCGGCGGCAAGTACGCGCTCTAATTCACCACCAGAGACAATGTCAAACCCTGATCCTAAACGAGCTAACGCATTCAGTACGCCAATATTTGAATTGGCTTTTACTGCAAAGCACACCAAATGTGGATGCTCGCCAACCGATTTATCAAACGCATGCCAATGACGCTCAATCGTAGCGCGAGAGTATACGTAAAGTGGCGTTCCAAACTGCTCTGCTAAGTCAGAAAGAGGAACCTCTTCGGCCCAAAGTTGGCCATCATCCTGATAGTTGAAGTAATCCAATTTGCTATCCCTTAAATTATTTGTTGTTTATCACCTGGCGTCATTGCCGATTGCGATATTACTGAGACGTTTCGTTTTGTGGCGCGTCATCAGGCGTATAAAGTGGTCCCGTTTGACCACAACCAGCCAAACCCAACATAGAGACAAGAAATAGAGCCAAGATTGATTTTTTCATAGGTCTAACCGTGATTATTCTTTCAATGCCCCCTATAATCGCACCACACTCAGGAAAAGCAATAGGATAGACAAGATGAACGATACAGAATTTCATCAACTTGCGGATGAGCAAATGCAATTCATCGAGGAAATGATTGATGATTCAGGCGCTGATGTTGACTACGAAACATCAGGCAACGTAATGACTTTGGAGTTTGAAGACCGCAGCCAAATCATTATCAATCGCCAAGAACCGATGAAAGAAATTTGGCTTGCTTCTCGTTCAGGTGGCTTTCACTTTGCCTACGTTGCTCAGCAATGGGTCTGCTCAAAAACAGGCATCGAATTGATTGCGATGGTAAAACAAGAGTGTGAAAAACACGCTGGTGAAACAATTGGCTGGGTGTAAGGGTTAAAAATAAAAAAGAGCAACAATATGCTCTTTTTTATTTTTAGACGTTAACCGCGCGATTGGGCTTTTCGTACGTTGCACCATCATTGCGATAAGGCACAATATAAGGCTCTCCGCCTTCCTCGCAATACACGATTTGATAATACTGCGGGAAGTTGAAGTTAATAAACTTCGATGCCACCTTATTATCATCACGAACAGATGTATAAAAGTTATTCACACTGGCAATCATTTCATCTTTTTCGCCATTGTATTGATGATAAACCTCAACTCGGTTTGCCTCATCAAGCACATAAATATTGAAACCTTGCTCATTGTCTTCAAAAAAGAACTGAACTAAGCCTTCACTAGCACAATTGTCGACAATCGCTGGTAACTGATAATCCTGCTCTTGGTCCAACATCAGTAATGGTGAACCGTTCAACTTGTTGGTCGAAATACTGCGATAGAAATCGACTGAGTTTTCCAGCATCTGCACAGACACGCCACGACGCTCAAAAAACAAACCATACATCTGCTGAGCAACACGTAGTGCTTTAAATCGGCGGCGTTTCTCTGGCTCAACTGGCTTTAAACGTAAATCAATACACTCGGCCAATAGCTGGTACACCATATTACGCATTACACCGCGTAAGTTTTTGCTATAACAGAACACATCGACAGATTCCGGTGGAATTGCATCTTGATGCATCTTACCCAACACCGTTTTCAACGCATCAAGCATTGCGGTATCGCCCTTAAAATGTAAGGTACGCACCTCATGCCAAGAATTTCGGTAAACTAAATCAACACTGCCTACTAAGCACTTCTGCTCTGGACCAAAGCTGAAGATATCAATATCTTTCAATTCAACTTTAAGCGACTTACTGCCTAATTCTGCTGTCGGATCTTCTTCAAAGTTGATGAACATCGCTAGCTGGCTAATTTCACAAGGACTCGCTAACGCCTGCATTGTTGGGCGTCGTTTACGTAGTGAAAAGGTATTACGTAAATCACCCACCATTTGATAGAACTTATCAATGTCGAGGTGGGCATCACGAATTACCGCATTCAAATGAGTTGATTCCGTAATCAAACCATTAAAAAACGCCCAAGCAACTAATTTACTTAGATATTCGTTGTGGTCGAGAGAGGGTTGACCCAAAATTCGATGTGGCTGCAAAGGTTGTTTATAAAGGTACCAGCCAGATTGATTGGTACGGCCCGGTTGAACTTCAATAAAAGTCAGTTCCGGTTCGTGTAAATCAGGGGAAATTTGTGGGTTGAGCAAAGTCACTTTGCCCGGTAACACTTCGAATGCGGCGTATAACTTGCGCGCAAGAATACTGATATCTTGTGGGCTAATGGCTGATGTGATGTCGTTACGACGTGCGAACTGAATCAAGTTACGGTAGCTGAGCATCAATGCATCTAACAGCGAATGGTGCACCAATTTAACTTGTTCAACTTTCCAGTGACGACGGTTATCCAGTTCAGCAATCACTTGTGGTTGCCACTGCCATTTTTCTACCAAAATACTTAATACCTCACGGCGCCAAGGGACTGACCCAGCGCCAGGCTCACGTGATAATTTTTCATGCGTTTTAAGGTAGAAACAGCGGCGAACAAGCTCAAGGCGTGTAGTATCACCAATACGCTCAAGGTAACGAGTCACCTTTTCCAACATCAGATAATAAGCATCCATGCAGTAGAGAGCTGGCTCGTTCGCAAAGAATCGACGCTTAGTATCTATACTGAGTAACTGTGCATTTGGGTACTCCCACGAATACGCTTCCAATAAGATGGCTTTCAGTACCGATTTATAAGGCGAGTCGATACTTTTGTATAACTGCCACAAATTCGAGCCAAAATACTCTTCAGCTGGAATACGGTGCAACTGACCAAAATCGATCCAAGTATTGCAATCAATAAAGCCCTTATTACAAAGCTCTTTAACGTATTCGTCGTAGCACTCTTCCATTTCCGGAGGGACGATTTGCCACAATAAGCGTTGACCTGCTAAACGGACAGCACTGCGATAAAACTCATCCAACAACAGCATGTGTTGCGATGAACCACAATTATCGCCGGTCATTTCCTCAGAACGATTTGATCTAAAACGATCTTCATCCATAAGGAAAAAGTTTGCTTCTACCCCTTGGCTTTGTGCCCAATCAGTAATTAGCAGACATTTATTATTGAGAATTTCACGCTCATCTCGGCTCATTAATGGCGACACACAAACCCAAATATCCAAGTCACTGGATGTGCTTTGCCCAATCGATGAAGTACTGCCCATAGTATATAAGGCTAAAATAGCAGGACGAGGGTTTGCGACTAACGACTGACCAATGGTTAATTCAGTATCTTCGATGAACTGTTGTTGCTCTTGGTTGAGCTCAAACCCATAGAGACCATAAGGGGTTTGTGAATCGTTATAACCGGGGAATACAGGATGATTGTAGTGCAGGAGAGCAGGAATAAGATGAAATACTCGCTGAGCTTGTAAATCCATAAGTGCCAGCGCGCGATCAATTCGCTGCTGGTTCAAACTATCTAATCTTTGAATTAACTTCTCGGTGTAAGCCTGCAAGGGAGATTCCTTGGTTATTTCCTATAATACGCTTTGCTCAAAAAACCGCCAAAAGCGCCAACAAAACGTGATCAATCTAACATTTTTATTTTAATTGGTAAAGAATTGTACGATCGAATCTACATTGTTTTGTGTTTCAACTTCCGTGAAGTTCCTAGCCCCTAGTTTGGTGTGTATCCGCCTTTTCTAATAATAACCTAGTCAACAAACGAGACTTTTATCACAATATTTTGACCGATTTGTGCCACTCCGAATGCATTTCTTCATTCAAAGCATAGATAAGTAAATTTTTTTCCTTCTCAGTGGTAGGATTAGCCATCAACCACAAATTCAAAACAGGCGAATATGACAAACACTTCTCCAATTCGAATTGCGACTCGCAAAAGCCCTCTAGCTCTATGGCAGGCATACTATGTAAGAGATGCTTTGCAAGCAGCGCATCCAGGCCTCGAGGTTGAACTCGTTACAATGGTGACCAAGGGCGATATCATTTTGGATACGCCATTAGCGAAGGTGGGTGGGAAAGGTCTGTTCGTTAAAGAGCTGGAAGTGGCAATGCTAGAAGGGCGAGCCGATCTTGCTGTGCACTCAATGAAAGATGTACCTGTCGATTTTCCTGAAGGCCTCGGTCTTGTCACTATCTGTGAACGTGAAGATCCTCGCGATGCGTTTGTATCAAACCAATACGCTTGCGTGGACGACTTACCTCAAGGTGCGATTGTCGGCACATGTAGCCTTCGACGCCAGTGTCAGCTGAAAGAATATCGCCCAGATCTTGTTATTAAAGAATTGCGCGGGAACGTAGGAACACGCCTAGGCAAATTAGATGCTGGTGAGTATGACGCCATTGTACTGGCGGCGGCTGGTCTTAAACGATTAAAACTTGAAGAGCGTATCGCAAGCTTTATTGAACCAGAGCAGTCATTACCTGCGGTTGGTCAAGGAGCGGTTGGCATCGAATGTCGCCTTGATGATGAACGCCTTATTGAACTGCTTGCACCACTCAACCACACCGATACCGCTGATCGGGTCAAATGTGAGCGTGCGATGAATATTACTCTCGAAGGTGGATGCCAAGTACCAATTGGTAGTTACTCATTACTTGAAGGAGACAACCTATGGCTACGGGCATTGGTTGGCGAGCCTGACGGTACAGAGATGGTTCGCGGTGAAATTAGAGGGCCACGTGCTCAAGCCGAGGAGATGGGTGTGAAGCTAGCAAACCAACTACTTGATGCTGGCGCTCGTGAAATCCTAACTAGATTATACGCTGAACACGAGTAACCCATATGACAGTGTTGGTTACTCGGCCTGGTGAACAAGGAATCTCGCTTTGCCATCAACTCAATCAGCATGGCTTCAAAGCGCTTCACCATCCACTAATCACCATCCAAGCTGGGGAGCAAATCCCCAGCTTAATAAGTGTGTTGCCAACGGCAGATATCATCATTGCTGTTAGTCAGCACACCATTGAATTCACTCATCAATCTCTCACTAACGCTAACGTGAGTTGGCCCAAAACAGCAATCTACCTTGCCGTCGGTCAAAAATCTGCGCAGTTTTTAAGCAAATCAACTCATCAGAAAGTACACTACCCAGAGAGAAGTGATAGCGAGAACTTGCTTGAACTGACCCAGTTGCAAAATGTATCTGGAAAGCGAATTGTCATATTAAGAGGGAATGGCGGTCGCGAGTTAATCTACGACGCTCTCGTCGAACGAGGAGCTCAAGTACAGTACTGTGAGGTTTATAAACGGAAAAATCTCGCTTTCCGCTCAGAAATTGCAGTGCCTTTCTGGCAAGATAGTCAGATAAATCAACTAATCATTACTAGCTCGGGACAACTGAATTTCTTCATAGAGCAAATTGCGCCACAGTATAGAGATTGGGTTTTTAAATTAGCGCTATTTGTACCGAGTGAACGCATAGCTATTGAAGCGCGACGCGTTGGCTTCCATACCGTCGTCAATACAGGAAGTGCTTCAAATAAAGACTTATTGGCAGCTCTGGCCAAGGAAACAGGACGAAAATAATGACAAGTAAGAAGAATAACGATCAGGTTGAATCTGAAAAAACTGAGGAATCACAAGCTCAAGAGCAAAATGTCGAGATAACCTCACCCACCGAACCAGAAGCCAAAGTCGAGAAAACAACGCCTGCAGATAGCGGCATTGCAAAAGAAACTAAGCCAGCCAAAGCGCCCCAAGCAGAAGAAAAACAGGGTAAACGTGGGGTGAAGCTAGGCGCAATTGCTATCGTGCTTTCTATTTTATTTGGTGGTGGCTTAACGTTCCACATCCAACAAAAAGACGCGCAATACCAAGAACAAATTAAGCTACTCAGCGCTAAGCTGGATCAAACTCAATCATCATTAATCAGTGAAGTGAAAGCGGTAGAACAGGCAACTATTGCCAAGGCAACGGAAGTCACTCATCGTGCGGAAACTGTTTTAGCACAACAACAGAAAAGTATTGAAAGCCTTCAGTTGGCAATTTCTGATGTTAAAGGACGCCGTCCCAATGATTGGCTACTAGCTGAAGCTGACTATTTAGTAAAGCTGGCGGGACGTAAACTATTCTTAGAACATGACGCTGAAAGCGCCACCCTTCTAATGGAAAGTGCAGATCAGCGTATCGCGGCACTCAATGACCCAAGTTTGGTGCCTTTACGTAAATCAATGGCAAACGACATCACTAACCTAAAATCTATACCGCTCATTGATCGCGATGGTTTGGTGCTACGTTTAACTGCCCTTCAGCAACAAGTCGATAGTTTACCACTGGCAAACGCCATTCTTCCTGAAGCTAAAATTGAGAAGCCAGAGCAAGTCTCGCAAGATATCAATGACTGGCAATCAAACCTAAAGGCGTCTCTTAAAGATTTCTCAGAGAATTTCATTACCTTCCGCACTCGTGACGGCAATGCGATCCCACTACTTTCACCTCAACAGCATTTCTATCTAAAAGAAAACATGAAGGCGAAACTTGAAACGGCTATCAAAGCTGTTTATGTAGAGCAGCAAGAGATTTATGTAGCGGCACTAACAACTGCGAAAACCTGGTCACAATCTTTCTATGATCAAGAAAATACCTCAGTAAAAGAATTTAATAAGACTCTAGAGCTACTCGGTAAGCAATCTGTCCAAGTTGAATATCCAGTTAAATTAGAAACTCAGCAAATTCTATCTGATGTCATCCGCGAACGACTACGCCGCGAAGTAACAACCTTAGTGACGGAGGAGAAATAATGTTTCGACTTATATTCCTCTTTGCCATTTTAGGTGCAGGGCTGTTTGTAGGCAGCCAATACAATGGCCAACAAGGCTATGTCCTCGTATCTGTGGCTGATAAGACCATCGAAATGAGTGTTACTACTCTCGTGATATTTATCATTGCAGCACTCGCAGGTCTTTTCGGTTTAGAGTTCATAATTAAGAAAATTTTCTACGCGAGTTCAGCGACATGGAATTATTTCAGCGTACGTAAAATGCGTCGTTCTCGTCGTTACACCAACGAAGGCATCATCAAACTACTCGAAGGTGATTTTAAAGATGCAGAGAAGAAAGTAACGCGTTGGGCAAACCACCACGATATGCCACTGCTCTGCTACCTTGTAGCCTCCGAGGCGGCACAAGGGCTAGGTGATGCTAATAAACGCGATCATTACCTAAAGTTAGCAACTGAGCAGAAAGATTCTCGTCTTGCCGTCGAGTTAACACGTGCAAAGCAACAATTACGTGAGACGAATTTTAATGACGCGTTCGCTACACTCTCTGATCTAAAGGGCGAATACCCAAATAACCCTATTGTGCTCAACTTACTTAAGTCTGTGTATGTTGAGTTAAAGCTTTGGGAACTACTTTTAGAGCTTCTGCCTAAACTGATAAAAGCAAAACTCATCGACAAAGAAGAGCAGCAGCAACTCGAATTGAGAGCACAATGTGGTCTACTGGCTGAGATTGCAGAAAATAAAGGCAGTGAAGGTCTACTTCAGCACTGGAACTCGCTTCCTCGTAAGCTCAAATCAGATCTACATCTAGTCGAGTGCTTTACCAAACAGTTGATCAGCCGCAAAGCAGACGACCAAGCGTTCACCATTATTAAAGAGACGCTGAAGAAGCACCCTATTGCGGATCTTTATAAATTACTACCTGAACTAAATCTCACCGATAACCACCCAGCTATCGTATTTCTCGAAGATGCTTTACGCAAAGATGCTAATAATGCTGAAGCTCACAGTGCATTGGCTCAGTTCCACTTGCGCACTCAAAAATGGTCAGAGGCTCAACAACATTTAGAAAAAGCGCTCGCGCAACGTTCTAATGTTTCAGATTATTCTTACCTCGCTGACGCTCTAGAAAAGCAAAATTTTAACAAAGCAGCGCATGAAGTATCAAAGAAAGCACTAACACTAATTAATAACCAATAGAATATTTATACATAACCAACTAGCCGACCATCAGGTCGGCTTTTTTTTATTCTAAATAAGTTGTTCAGAATCAATTCATATAGAGTATTGCATTCTATAAATATATTGATTAAACACGGTACCAAACAGATGCAAAAACTTCTATCAACACTAATCGTAATTTTGACTCTTTCAACATCATCTTTAGTTAATGCGAATCCTATTGATGAAGGTAAAATGAACTATCAGATGTTATGTTCTTCATGCCATGGTGAGCTTGGACATGGCGACGGCATCGCTGGCAAAGCGCTGAGTGAGGCTCCATCAAATATTAATGACGGGCTAAACTCTTGGTTCGAAACAGAAGCCGAACTAATTGACACAGTGCTGAACGGCAATGAAGGCATGCCAGCTTGGGGGAGTGTTTTATCCGAGCAACAAGTGAAAGACATTTTTGTATACATCCGTGAAATTAACCAAGCGCCATAGCGATCTCTGCCCAGTATTCCGTTATTGACGGTATAAGTAAGGGCTTATTAATGGCGGTCTTATTTCATAAACTTAGATTGGCTTTATACTCTTTCTATCGAATCTTACATCAGCATCAGCGTTGATGAGCCTATATCTGGCAAGAACGGCATGGAAATGAGTCATGGAATTGATTGGTATTATCGGCTTGATGGCTGTAGCAGCTGCCATCATCGCCCCCATTATGGCCTTAAAAGCCTACCAAAAAGCAAACCAACTTGAGCAGCAGATCAAGCAGCTTAAACTGGATATAGAAAAGCTAAAACACAATAACCCAACTCTTCAGCCACAAGCCCAAAGTGAAACAATCACAGAACCCATTGCCGTTACACCTTCCATAACTCAAGTAACTAACGTTAGCCCAACAGTAAATCAGCAGAAGCAAAAAGAAGAAACGAAATCGGAGCTTAATCAAGATGCTTCATATGAAATCGAATCACTAGCGCTTTCCACACAACCTCAATTCACATTACAGTCACAACAAATGCAACAATGGGCAGATAAATGCTTCGATCATATGCGTGACAATTGGCTAGTTTGGATTGGCGGGATCGCCATGGTTATTGGTGCAGGATATCTAGTTCAAGAGGTTGGCAGCAACTTTACCGTCCCTCCGATGTTGAGGGTTATCTTAGCCGCAACTATCTCACTATTACTCATATCACTTGGCGAATGGGCACATAGAAAAATCAGCGCGATTTCCGTCACTTTCCTCAGTGAAAGAGCCAGCACCTATATTCCTGCAGCTCTCTATTCTTCAGGAATGAGTGGGTTATATGCCACGATACTATTTTCAACCGTTATTTATCAGTTCTTTACCCCAAGCGTTGCATTAATCGCAATGGCTATACTGGCATTAACCAGTCTTGCGTTAACTCTAAGATTGGGATCGCTGATGGCTGCGCTCGGTCTATTCGGTGGCTATAGCGCTCCAATCTGGATTGGTGGTAGTGAACCAAACTATCTTCTGCTTAGCAGTTATATTTTGGCTATAACATTCGCAGGACTTCTGACTTACTCTCGTAGCAAGATAAAGTGGCTACCAACATGCGTATCCGTTGGTCATTGCCTCTGGCTGCTGTTAATCGCATTCAGCATCCCTACTGAACTAAGTAATTTGTGGTATTTACTATTCATCCCGCTAAGTAGCTATTTGCTTGTATTTACTCCAACAATGGGCTGGAAAGTTAAAACTGGCTATCAATCTGCAAAAACATGGCGTTATGCCCATCCGATCATACCGTCAATTGGACTAGCATTAGTCAGTATCGTTTTCCTTAAGCAGTCATTCTATTCGAATAGTGAAGAGTTATTGATCTTCGTATTCCCTGCTCTGTTACTTGTATTACCAATGTTAAGACGCAAGCTCGTTCCTCAAGCTTTTTATGGCGTCACTGTATTGGCTACTTTAATGGTACAACTATCAGCGATTGCCATTACCGATAATGCACCACAAAGCTATGTATGGTGGATTGTTAGCATTTTGACTTTAATCATAGCGGTTAGAACTTACAGCCAATACTTATACGGTGATCGAGATCCTGTTGCCTACTGGATGGCTTTTCTCTCTCTACCCATATTACTGATTTTCAACCTGCTTTATCTCAATCACACCCATACACAAGACTTAAATTATTGGGCTATATTTAGCTTTGCGACCAGCATAACTGCCCTCTTGTACGCACACAAAACCAGACAATTAGTACAGGAAACTTCGATTGCACTACATCTTGTTATTTTAGTGCTGAGCTATTGTTATATTAATAGTGAATTGCTGATACTCGTGATTGCACTGCAAATTTTGGTGGCAGTGATCCAAATAGACAAACAGTTCTGTTCACCAGGTAAACTCGCCGTTAAGGCCATCATGAGTTTACTTATTGTCTTAATGAGTTTAATTCCCTTTGTATCAGACCTACAGATTAAATTATTTAGCGCATGGAGCTGGGTTTTAGCCTGTTATCTCCCAGCATTAATAATCTTGCTAAGTGCACGGCAGATTCTAACTAAGTCCAATAGTGAATTAAAAGAATGGTTTGATGCCTCGATCTTACATGTAGCCATAGTGCTAACTTTTGCTCAAAGCAACTACTGGCTACTTGGCAGCTTTAACTTTATTTCGGCATTCAGCTTCTACAGTGCTTCGCTCTTTATGTGCCAATCATTGGCTCTATTTGGTGTATATCAACTCAAACAAAAAGCATCGCTGAGTTTGGGTTGGCTTTACCAAAGCTACTCTTACACCTTACTCGCCATTGGAGCTAGTCTATTTATAATACTCAATTCAATTTATCAGCCACTAGTTAATACATATGTTGTGGGTAATGATTTACCGCTCATTAACTGGTTATCAATTGGTTGGTTAGTCCCCGGAATAATAAGTGCCATTATCGCAAGGTATAAATTTCATACCGCATCGATTAAAGCCCTTCATCTATACGCATTTTCAGCCACAGCTTTTGCACTATGGATGACTTACTCAATTCGCCAGTTTTGGCAAGAAGGTGAAATGACATTGAGCCAACCAACAGGTATGGCAGAGATGTTCAGTTACTCTGTGGCGCTTATTATAGCTGGTGCTGTAGCGACATTTTTTGGAGTAAGAAAAGAAAACTCCATCCTCCAGAAGGTTGGCTTAGCGACTCTTGGCGTCGCTGTATTCAAAGTATTTTTACTCGATACAGCAACCTTAGAGGGGATCTGGCGAGCGATTAGCTTCTTAGGGCTAGGTGGATCACTCATAGCGCTTGGATGGTTATTCCAGCGCCTGAACTACCAGCAAACAAACCAAAAGAAAGCGCACTTTGAATAGCGGTTTAGCTTTCGCTAAGTAGGCTTTTCATTACCAGAAAGACAAGAAGCCCATGCAATATCATGGGCTTTTTTTAACAGCAGAGGGTAAGCGTAAAACGGGATAGATTACCTAGGATGGCGACAGAAATCCCTCTGCGCATAAGGATAATAATAACGAACCGAATACAGCAGAGTGCTATTCAAAAAAATGAAGATGCTATCAAGCAACGATTGATACACAGATTATTCTAGGCATACGAAAAAGCCCTGCTATTGCTAGCAGGGCTTTACGATTAATGGCGGAGTGGACGGGACTCGAACCCGCGACCCCCGGCGTGACAGGCCGGTATTCTAACCAACTGAACTACCACTCCGCAGTGGAATACTCGTTATTTATAACAAGTGTTCATAATTTAAAGCCTGGCGATGTCCTACTCTCACATGGGGAGACCCCACACTACCATCGGCGCTACTGCGTTTCACTTCTGAGTTCGGCATGGAGTCAGGTGGGTCCGCAACGCTATGGTCGCCAAGCAAATTCTTTAATTCGGAAAGCTGTTTCTATATAAAGTTCTTACACATTCAATCGTTCTTGTATTGAGTCCACAAAACCCCTTGGGTGTTGTATGGTTAAGCCTCACGGGCAATTAGTACAGGTTAGCTCAATGCCTCGCAGCACTTACACACCCTGCCTATCAACGTTCTAGTCTCGAACAACCCTTTAGGGCACTTAAAGTGCCAGGGAGAACTCATCTCAAGGCTCGCTTCCCGCTTAGATGCTTTCAGCGGTTATCGATTCCGAACTTAGCTACCGGGCAATGCCATTGGCATGACAACCCGAACACCAGAGGTTCGTCCACTCCGGTCCTCTCGTACTAGGAGCAGCCCCTTTCAA
>NZ_JAKJTB010000029.1:0-49899 GCF_050337565.1 Vibrio kasasachensis
TTAATACTGCGCTAGTGTGCGTGAGAGACCATTCATTCGTCCACATTAAATTAAATGCTTTTCGTTTTGTTTGAGCAGTAGCAGCATGCTTAGTTGGTAAAAATGAATCAGTACCATGGATGGCAAAGACTTGAGCCCAATACCGTATCTGTCTTGAAGAAATTGAATATTGTTTTGCTAAGTAGAGAGATGACGTGCCATCTAAGTATTGCTTAGCAATGATACATTTTAGCTCTCGGCTATATTTGGACATAAAAAGACCCCCAATAATTGGTGTCTAACTATTGGGGGTCAGTTCAATTGCGGGCTTTTTCAATCAAGTAGAATCATACTAGTCTTTAACTAACAAGATTTCACTCCACGGTAAATTTTCATCACCCAAAACAATAAAGTTGGGGTTTTCTAACGTATCACGCTCGTTGTATGACAACGGCTCTAATTGGGTACTTAAGATTCGCCCACCCGCTTCTTCAACAATGCACTGGGTCGCTGCGGTATCCCACTCACCTGTCGGACCAAGGCGCAAGTAGCAATCCACCGCCCCTTCAGCAACTAGGCATGCTTTTAATGCCGCAGAGCCTAATGGCACTAAATCGTAATTCCACGCACTGCACATACGGCTAGTAATACGGTTGATATCTTGGCGTCGACTAATCGCAATCGCGATTGGATGTTGTTGACCTTGATGTTGGTGCGTGGTGATGCGAACACTTTCGTTCATATCAGGGATTTTCCATGCCCCTTTGCCCTTATAAGCATAAAAAGTCACGCCAGAGACTGGTGCATAAACCACACCCATAACCGGCTGATGGTTTTCAATTAAGGCAATGATGGTAGCAAAGTCACCACTGCGAGCAATGAACTCTTGCGTACCATCAAGGGGATCCACCAGCCAATAACGATCCCACTGAGAGCGCAACTCTAAACTGACGTCAGCCGCTTCTTCTGACAACACCGGAATATCCGGTGTCAATGCAGACAACTTTTCAACGATAAATTTGTGTGCAGCTAAATCAGCACTGGTAACGGGCGTGTCATCGTCTTTAATGAATTCTTCGTACTGCTTTTTCTGGTAGATATCTAAAATTAACTGTCCAGCAGTTCTCGCCACATCAATCACTGCGGGAAGATGGTGCGATAGGTCTTGGGTTATTGGCATAACAAATTCCTTGGGCACGTCGCTCTATTATAGTTTTAGGTGTCTAAGAGCGAGCATAAGTGCGGTAATACTCCGCGCCTCACAAAAGTCGAGGTGCGTTAACAGTTCTTCTGCTTGGGCAAGCGGCCAACGAACAAGCTCTAGTGGTTCTGGCTCATCACCTTGCAACTGCTCTGGGTATAAGTCCTGCGCGACGTATAGTGTCATTTTGCTAGAGAAATAAGATGGGGCTAACACCACCTCTTTTAATGGCACGAGGTTATTAGCACCAAACCCAATCTCTTCTTTTAGCTCACGGTTTGCCGCGTCTAACGCGCTCTCACCTTCGTCGATCAAACCCTTAGGAAAGCCCAACTCATAACGTTCTGTGCCTGCGGCATATTCACGTACCAGTAATAGGTCTCCTTGCGCAGTAACTGGTACGATCATCACCGCATGGCGACCACTTGGGCGCATGCGCTCATAAGTACGCTCTTCACCGTTACTAAAGCGTAGATCCAACGCTTCAATGGCAAATAATCGCGATTGGGCAACCGTCTGCTTTGCCAAAATTTCTGGCAGCGTCTTTCTGCTCACAAGATTTCTCCTTCTCTCAGCGCTCGATTCTTAATATATGAGAAGACACAACTTTAAACCAGTTCCAAACGCACTAATTTGCACAATTCGATCTATGGTTGTAGCAAGTGAAGCAGAATATCTCCGCAACAAAGAGGCGAAAATCGCGAGTTGCTATGCATTTTTCATGCAGCATGATGAGTGCACCCATCTCAGAGTGAGACTAAAAACCCACATTCAACACATTGCACGGTATCTTGAACAAATTACTTCCACCACGCACATTCTTTTCGTAAAACTGGTCGCATACTGCTCGAAATTCAACCATCAAAAATGAGGGCAGTACGATGAAAATTCATCACATTTTAACCAGCACGATACTCTATTTAGTGGCATCTACTTTCGCGCATGCGCAAGAAAGCCAGCCAAATGGGCAATGGTATTTTCAAGGGTCGATTGGCTATAGTGTTATCGATCTAGATGATATGCTTGATAGTGATCACTATGGTATCGAGGATAGCGATACTAGTTATGAGCTTGCGCTCGGATATTTATTTACCGAACATGTTGGAATTAAGTTTGGCTACCGAGAACTCGGTGAAGGACAATTTATACAAGATGATACTCCCGACAAGCTATTTGTTCAAAAACTAGATAGCTTATTCATCGCGATGACGGGGCATTACCCAATATCAGACCAATTTGAATTACTCGGTGCAATTGGTTTTTCCAAAATATCTCAAGATCTTCAAGTTACCCGCCTAGATAGTAGCGGTAGTGCATCTTTCAGTTACGATTTTACCGAACCCTATTTTTCTTTAGGGATCGAATATAAATTCAATAACACTCTCTCCATTCTCTCTGAGTTTATTCATCAGCCTATACCAAATCTTGTTGAAGGGAATACCTACCAAATTGGTCTTAAATACAAATTTTAAAGACAAAAAAGGCGCTCTTGAGCGCCTTTTGACCATCTTAACGATGAAAATTAGTAGTAAGAGTGCTCACCACGATCATGCTCTGTTGCATCACGTACCGCCGTTAGTTCGCCTTCAAACTGTTGTAGTAATTCTTTCTCGATGCCTTCTTTTAGCGTCACATCAACCATAGAACAACCGTTACAACCGCCACCAAACGCAACAATCGCGATACCCGCTTCTGTAATCTCAATTAAACTAACGTGGCCACCATGCCCCGCCAATTGTGGGTTAACTTGAGTTTGAATGGCATACTCTACACGCTCTACCAAAGAGGCATCATCTGCCACTTTACGCATTTTTGCATTTGGCGCTTTAAGCGTTAACTGAGAGCCCATCTTATCCGTCACGTAATCAATGTCGGCGTCTTCAAGGAATGGAAGGCTTAGCTCATCAACATACGCAGATAGAACTTCGAATTTTAACTCTGTATCAGTAGCTTCGACTGCTTCTGGTGGGCAGTAAGAAACACCACATTCTGCATTTTGAGTGCCTGGATTAACAACAAACACGCGAATGTTGGTGCCTTCAGGCTGCTGAGCTAGCAGCTTAGCAAAGTGTTCTTGAGCGCTTTGGCTAATAGTAATTGTATTTGACACGACGAATACCTGAGTAAAATTGTAAGATATTTGTTAACCATTCTACTCCTGAAAATTTTCAGATCTAGTCCTTTGAGGCGAAATCATTCGCTTATCGCCTATTGATCGGTTCAGGAGTTCGGCAAACACAATAAATATCAACGTTTTGGACGCCATCAGCAAGCAGTAATTTGCATAGTTGCTGTACGGTACTGCCTGTCGTCACGACATCATCCACAATGGCAATTGAAGCATAATCGGATGCCGCCTTAAGACGGAAAGCGTTGCGTAGATTGTTCTGCCTATCGTTTCTGTCCATGCCCAATTGCGTTCGCGTCGCTCGTGTACGTTGAAACATAGAGATACAAGGGATGTTAAGCTGCTTCGCGAGCGGTCTAGCTAACCATTCACTTTGATTAAAGCCACGCCAAAGTTGCCTGCGCCAATGCATAGGGACATAAGTTATCGCGTCGACATCTAATGCAACTCTATCTGCCAATAACCGCGCCAGTAAATCCGCTTGATGTAGTTGCTGTGAAAACTTGAGTTGCTGAACATAACTGGAGAGAGGCAGCGTATAATCACCAACACAATAAAGCTTGCGCCAAAGTGGTGGTTGCGTAAGACATTGCCCACAGTGCTCTACCTCAAACGAACTTCGCAATCCACAATGAGAACACCGAGGCTGCACCATATCACTGATACAGTGTTGACATAACACCCAAGGTAAAGAGCCCCCCAAGCTTCGAGGCTCAATCGGTAACAAACAATGCTGACAATAATGCACTATCAACCGTTGCCTGTTTTTCTGCCACCATTGCGTTAACATAGTCAAACTAAAAGAGAGAGATTTGGCTTCATAGTGCAAGTCGAGTAAGCAAAGAATGGATGAATTAAGTGGCACAAACTGAGAGTAAAACAACAAAGTTGCATTGGCAGAGCTTTGGTGAAGGTGAAAATCTTGTGCTGCTGCATGGCTGGGGCATGAATGGCGCGGTATGGCAGCAAACTGCTGAGGTACTTAGCCAATATTTTCGCGTACACGTCGTTGACTTGCCCGGGTTTGGCTATAGCCGCCACTCATCTTTTCAACGCATCGACGATCTCACCGAACAAGTGTTAGCGGATGCACCAGAGCAAGCAATTTGGCTCGGATGGTCATTAGGCGGTTTGGTGGCTTCTCACATTGCTATTCACCATTCAAGCCGCATAAATGGGCTTATAACGGTGGCGAGTTCGCCGTGCTTTTCAGAACAAAAACCATGGCGTGGCATCCAACAGAAAGTCCTCCAAGCCTTCACTGTGCAACTATTAGAAGATTTCCAGCTCACAATCGAACGCTTTATTGCCCTGCAAGCGATGGGTAGCCCATCAGCAAGACAAGACTTAAAAGCACTTAAACAAGCCGTGTTATCTCGCCCCGCGCCAAACCAACAGGCACTATTGGCGGGTTTACAATTACTCGGTGATGTCGATTATCGAGAGCAACTGCATCACGTATCCGCACCCACGTTGCGCTTATATGGTCGACTTGATGGTTTGGTACCGATACAAGTGGCGAAAGACGTAACTGAGCTCATGCCAAATAGCCAAAGCTTTGTGTTTACTCAATCCTCTCATGCGCCCTTTATGACGGAACTAGAGTCCTTTTGCCAGCAAGTCACTGCGTTTTCCGGTCTCAAACAAGCGACAAAAAATTGAATAAAGCGCTAAATTTTTGACCACTTTTGCCGATAATAACTTCAACTGACATTACTAATAGCCATGTCAGTGGGCGAAACTGAGGAGGTCTCGGTTATGATCGTGTCACCCACAAACGTGAGTGTGCCACTTATCGCCCCATCGGTTAATGTGCATACAGAACAAACCGCGCGTGACAATAAAATTCGCGAGCCAATTGTTGCCACTGTTGCACTAGCCAGAAGTAATGCTGAACGTAAAATCAATTCAGAGGATAAGCGCAGGCGAGAGTCAGCGTGGGACCCCTCCGAACATCCAAACTATGGCACCGATGATGAGCACGAGATCAACGCTTCTCAACACGACCCGCCAGAAAACAGTTTGGATCGTTTGTTTGAACTGCTGGCACTCTCCAGCTATAGCGCACAGCAAGGTAAAGGCTACGCGATGCGGTTTCGTTTACCGAAGCGCGTAATCGATGCAGCGATAACCGAAGGTCGAATGGCTAAACGCCGTGTCATAATTAAGTTTCGTTATGGTCATGCCGTTGCGCCACATACACCTTCCGAGGTCATTGCGGTGTTGTAGTCGCCCTTTACAATCAAAAAGGGTGAATACCAGACAAACAAAGCCCCACTCATTCGAGTGGGGCTTTTTATTTTTACAACCTGTCCCGTTAATTAACTAGCGTTTGGCTTTAGCAAAGGCGTCGGCAAAAGCACCGCCCATCGCACTATTTTGCGACTCTTCACGCTTACGTGGTTGGCTTTGCGCACGCGCTTGATTTTGTCCTTGATTGCGCCCTTTATTATGAGCAGGTGCCGAACTACGTTGAGTACGATTATCTTGCCCAGGCTCATCATTTAAGCGCATTGAAAGTGCAATACGTTTACGCTGTACATCCACTTCCATCACTTTTACTTTCACAATATCACCCGCTTTCACCACTTCACGCGGATCAGATACGTAGCGATCGGTTAACGCGGAGATATGTACCAAACCATCTTGGTGTACGCCAATATCAACGAAAGCGCCAAAATTGGCGACGTTGGAAACCACACCTTCCAGTACCATACCCACTTCAAGATCCGACATCGAATTTACACCGTCAGCAAAGGTAGCGGTTTTAAATTCAGGACGCGGGTCACGACCTGGTTTATCTAGCTCTTTAATGATGTCTGTTACGGTTGGCAAACCAAAATTATCATCAATGTAATCAATCGCGCGCAAATCTTTGAGGAAATTTGAATCGCCGATCAGTACTTTGACGGCTTTGCCACTCTTCTCAGCAATGCTTTTCACCACAGGGTAAGCTTCTGGGTGAACAGATGAAGCATCAAGCGGATTTTTGCCATCCATAATACGTAGGAAACCGGCACATTGCTCAAATGCTTTAGGTCCAAGGCGTGCCACTTTCTTCAGCGTAGTACGGCTTTCAAAGCGACCGTTCTCATCACGGTAATCAACGATATTTTGCGCCAAGGTGGTTGAAAGACCCGCAACACGAGTCAGCAATGCAGCAGAAGCGGTATTCACATCTACACCCACCGCATTTACACAATCTTCCACGACCGCATCAAGTCGTTTCGCCAACATAGATTGGCTAACATCGTGCTGATATTGACCAACACCTATCGATTTAGGGTCAATTTTCACTAATTCTGCTAGTGGATCTTGCAAGCGACGAGCAATCGACACCGCGCCACGCAGGGATACATCTAAATTCGGAAATTCATTGGCAGCCAATTCAGAGGCAGAGTAAACCGATGCGCCCGCTTCGCTCACCATGATTTTTTGTGTATTTAGATTGCCACGCTGAATGACATCTGCAACAAAGCTATCTGTTTCGCGTGAGGCAGTACCGTTACCAATCGCAATCAAGTCCACATTGTATTTACGTACCAACTGCTCAACCACATGTGCAGATTTGTCGTACTGCTTTTGTGGTGGATGCGGATAAATAGTCTCTGTCGCAAGCACTTTACCAGTAGGATCGACAATCGCGATTTTGGAGCCAGTTCGTAAACCCGGGTCCAAACCTAATGTTGCACGTGGTCCGGCTGGCGCAGCCATTAATAAATCTTTCAAGTTGGTAGCAAACACTTCAATCGCTTCGATTTCGGCACGCTCTTTCATGGCGCCCATCAACTCAGTTTCCATGTGCATTGAAACTTTAATCCGCCATGCCCAGCTAATCACCTGCTTCCGCCATGCATCCGCAGGGGCTTGGCTAAGAGAAATGCCATAATGATCAGAGATAAGCGTTTCGCAATATGAGTGACGAACACCTTCTTCTTGCTCAGGATCTGCATTCATAGAAAGTGAAAGGAAACCTTCATTACGACCGCGTAGCATCGCTAGTGCTCGGTGTGATGGCGCCTTACTGATCGCTTCATTGTGGGCAAAGTAATCTTTGAACTTCTCACCCGCTTGCTCTTGTCCAGCAACCACGCGAGAACCTAACTGAGCGTTACGCTTAAGATGATTTCGGATCTTTTCCAACAGGTTCGCATCTTCTGCAATACGCTCCATGATGATCGCACGTGCACCGTCAAGTGCCGCTTTGTTGTCGGCAATGCCTTTATCCGCATCAAGGTATTTTGCGGCTTCGCTTTCTGGCTCAGTCTGCGGTTCATTCCATAACTTGTCCGCTAATGGTTCTAAACCCGCTTCAATCGCGATTTGACCTTTAGTGCGGCGCTTAGGTTTATATGGCAAATACAAATCTTCCAAACGCGTTTTGCTGTCGGCTTGTTGGATCTCTTGCTCCAACTCCACGCTGAGTTTGCCTTGCTCTTTAATTGATTTCAGAATGGTTTGGCGACGGTCATCCAATTCACGCAGGTAAGCCAAGCGGCTATCTAAGTTACGCAGTTGAGTATCGTCTAGCCCACCCGTCACCTCTTTACGGTAACGCGCAATAAAAGGCACCGTGTTGCCATCATCAATTAACTTAACAGCGGCAATCACTTGCTCAGAGCGAACATTCAGCTCTTGAGCGATTAATTTGCAGATAGCTTGGCTCATCCGTGCAATCTCTTTTGGGGAATTAGTAAGTATATGAGGGTGGAATTGAGAAAAACCACCCTAACGGTCGGTGGTCCGAGGTTAATCGTGATAATGAATAGCGTTAACAAACCACTCTTTATCACCATCCGGCGTTTTTACTGAAAAATCATCATCGACTTGTTTTTTCAGCAAAGCTCGCGCCATCGGTGAATCAATAGAGATGTAGCCTTTCGCACCGCCGTAGATCTCATCAGGTCCCACGATGCGAAATGATTTGGTCTCACCATGTTCATTTTCGATCTCAACCCAAGCACCAAAAAACACTTTGCCTTCTTGCTGGGGAGAATAATCAACAACGGTGATCTGCTCTAAACGCTTACGCAAAAAGCGCACTCGGCGGTCTATTTCACGCAAGCGCTTCTTGTTGTACTGGTAATCCGCGTTTTCACTACGGTCGCCTAAACTCGCCGCCCAAGTCACTTTCTTTGTTACTTCTGGGCGATCTTCTTTCCATAGAAAGTCGAGTTCTTTCTTAAGGCGATCAAAGCCTTCACGGGTGATCAGGTTAGTTTTCACACTAGTTATCCATCTCGGTTAGTATCCACTGATTGTCGTTATTTTTTAACCTCTGGCAATAGCTAACACTTGTACTGAGCCACATTCAATCATCAGAGTTTTTCGATAAGCTCATAAACCATGATAGATCATGAAAAAACTGTTCTTAATATATCCTTAATTGAGCAAGACTAAACGCAAAAACCAACCAATAACACCTTGAAACAAGGAACGTTTCTCATTAATTCTGTTCTGTTTTACTGTGAGAAAAATTATATCAATATGGCAGTTAATTACGATATCCAATTGAAATACAATTTAAATTCAACGACGAGTTAGGGGATTCCTATGCAAAACCATAGCGCACAAAGCAACGCCTCGCAGCACAATTTTATTGGTGAGGTTGTTCTAACCACTGAGCAGATCGAGCAAGGTGTAACTCACGTAGCACAAACTCTCAATCATCGTTTTAACGATGAAAATGTGGTGTTTATTTCTGTCGTCCCAGGTGGCATCTTATTTACCGCCGATCTCATTCGAAAGATCGATTTCAATGTAAAACTCGACTATGTATCTTGCCACCATACTCCCGGTTCTAGTACCAATAACTCCGCCATTATTTACCAGCAAAACGTCAATATTAATGACGCACACATTATTTTGCTTGATGATGCGATAGAAACGGGTGGCACCATGAAACGCGTGGCTGCCTTTTTTGCAGAAATGAGCGGGGTAAAATCCGTGTCTATTGCCACCTTGTTTGTAAAGCCGGGGCGAATCGACATCCCATTTACTCAATTCTTTGCTTATGAAATGGAAAATGACGATATGATCATTGGCTATGGTCTATCATGGCAAGAGCACTTGCACAACTTGCCTTACGTGGCGAAACTTATCCGCGAAGATTAACGATAAACGTCGCAAATTCTGATGAGCACCTTAGCTAAAGCTTAGTTGATGAAGAAAAAACAAGCTTAAGATAAAAAGAGTAACAATTTGAGCAAGCACGCTTTCACAAACAGTGATACATTTTTGCTTATATGCTTTGTTTTTGAATAAGGTGCTTCAATGCAAGAAAATCATAAAATACTCGTAGTAGATGACGATGCACGATTACGTTCGCTTTTGGAGCGATACCTCTCGGAGCAAGGCTTTCAGGTGCGCAGTGTCGCCAATGGCGAACAAATGGATCGCTTACTGACACGTGAAAACTTTCATTTAATGGTGCTCGATTTAATGCTACCTGGCGAAGATGGTCTTTCAATCTGCCGCCGCTTGCGAAATGCCAACAATGAGATACCGATTTTAATGTTGACGGCAAAGGGCGATGAGATCGATCGTATCGTTGGCTTGGAAGTCGGAGCTGATGATTACCTACCAAAACCCTTTAATCCTCGCGAGTTGCTAGCACGGATTAAAGCCGTTCTTCGTCGCCAAACAACCGAACTACCGGGTGCCCCAAGCACTGAAGAATCGGTTGTTGAGTTTGGTCAATTTCGTCTAAACCTAGGGACGCGTGAAATGTACCGTGGTGATGAGGCGATGCCATTAACCTCTGGTGAATTCGCAGTACTCAAAGCACTGGTCACTAACGCACGCGAACCACTATCACGTGATAAGCTGATGAACATGGCACGAGGGCGTGAATACTCTGCGATGGAGCGTTCTATCGACGTGCAGATTTCTCGCCTACGACGTATGCTGGAAGTAGATCCAAGTAAGCCTCGCTACATTCAAACTGTATGGGGTTTAGGTTACGTATTTGTGCCTGATGGCAAAGAAGCTTAATCCGCGAATTAGTCAATAAGTGCGAGCATTAGTCTCGCACTTTTTCTAACTCTGCACCCTATCACTCAATAGGTTATTTCTATGCGTTTTCGCAGTTCCTTTACCCAATCAATCTTACTGTTTGTTACCCTGCTGATCGCTAGCCAAGTTTACTCTTACTACGCCGTTTTTAATTACGCTTTGCTCCCAAGCTTGCAGCAGTTCAATAAAATCCTAAGCTATGAAATCAACTTGATGTTGGATCACCCTGATCACAGCGATAATGGTTTGGTAATGGATGCCCCTCTACGTCGTCAGGTTTTGGAGCAACTAGGGGTAACTATTCACGCTAAAGATAGTCCGATTGCCGAACAATACCACCAAGCTATCAGTATCGACCTGATGAGCGAAGAGATGAGTCATGAACTTGGTACCCCAACCGATGTACGCATGATGCTTGGGGAAGAGAGCTATATTCTGTGGATGAATATTGAAACCTTGCCCGATTCATTAATCCGCATTCCACTCTCAGAGTTACAGGAAGAAGATTTTGCGCCGCTATTTCGCAATAGCTTGTTGATGGCTCTACTTATCATTGCTGGTGGTTGGCTATTTATGCGCTTGCAGAATCGACCACTCTTAGCATTAGAGAAAGCAGCTAAAGGCGTTGGTCGCGGCGAGATACCACCACCATTGTCTGAGAAAGGCTCAACAGAAATCCGCTCAGTCACCCATGCCTTCAACCAAATGTCGAAAGGGATTCAAGCACTAGAAGAAGACCGGGCGCTGCTGATGGCTGGTATTAGCCATGACTTGCGTACTCCTTTAACACGCATTCGCTTAGCCACAGAGATGATGTCACCAGAAGATCGGTATTTAGCCGAAGGCATCATCAGTGATACTGAAGAATGTAATGAGATCATCAGCCAATTCATGGATTACTTAAAGCCGGTTAACAAGCAGTCTTTTGTTCAAGTTGATCTCAATGAGATTGCCCAAGATATAGCAAATTCAGAAGGCAATAGTGAACACGTCGAGATAGCGACTGAACTCCATGCGCATAAAGCTGCATTTGGTAGCCCTATCGCGATTAAGCGCGCCATCAGTAACTTGGTGGTTAACGCCGTACGTTACGGTAATGGTTGGGTCAAAGTTTCCACGGGCATGACAGCAGACAACCAGCTGTGCTGGATATGTATCGAAGACAATGGTCCTGGAATTGAAAAAGACCAGATCTCCAAATTGTTTGAACCATTCACTCGTGGCGATACTGCTCGAGGCAGCGAAGGAACAGGGCTGGGGTTAGCCATTGTGAAAAGGATTGTTGGACAACACAATGGCTCGGTAGTCGTGAACAACCGAGGTGAAGGTGGTTTGAAAGTGCAAGTTAGCTTTCCAACCAAATAGTTCACTAAAATCATAAGTAAAGTAAGCAGTAAAAAGCCCCAGTTTTAGGGGCTTTTTACTCTATTAGAACGGGGAAAAGCGTTGTCAGCTACAAACTGCCACGATAACTAAACTGATAACGACCTCGATTATCTGGCTCAGGTAGCCACTTCAACTGATCGGTAAAGAGTTGGGGCATATCAGCTTGAGGGCTAAACCACGCTTTAGCCACATATTGACGGTTAGCTTGTAAATCTAGAGAAAACTCACTCTTCACCTGCTGACTTTCCTGATTACCCGCCATATTTATCAGGTGATCTTTACAACTCAAGTTAGCCACAACCGGTCCGACTTCCAGTGGTGCTAGTGGAGTGCCAATTTGGTCAGTATTCCACACTAATTTACCTTGAGCAGATCGACAATATGGCGCTGCGTATTGCCAAGATTGAAGACTCAACTCTAGTTGCCCGGCAATATCTAATGGAATTGGCATTGATGGAGCAAAGCCCATCGCCTTGGTTGCTGGCATCGAGGCAATCACATTCTCAGCATAAGCGCCTTGAAAACTATATCCGACAACACCGCGCGCGCGCAGTTGCCATGGATTTCCGCGCCCTAACCTAACCACGGCTTGCAGCTTACCTGCGAGTAATTTACTCGGCTCTAATTGCCAAGAGATTTCACCTAGATTATAACGTTGCCATTGCAGTTGCTGTACTTGCCCTTGCCAAAGGGTGCCACTCGCTCCGGAGACATTAAGCTGTTTAGGTAAAGGAGCGTGATTGAGCACGAGCTGAATCGGTAGGTGAACAATCGCGCTGACAATAAACGTCATAGATAAAATGAATGTCAGCAATATTTTTTTCTTCACTGCCTTACCCTTTAATTAACTGCAATCGCTTAATTTCAACCATCCCTGCTTGGGTGCTTTTATCAATATCAAGAAATAGAACGTCAATCGCGTGATTGGTTTGCATATACTCCAGCCAGTTAACTAACTGATTAAAAGGCACTGGTTGCACCCAAACTTGCATTTCATTTTCGCGCGGTTGAACACGCACCAATTCAATATTGAAACGGCGAGCAGAGGATGAGATCGCTTGGTTCAATGGCAAAGGTGAGATGGCTTTTGCACCACCGCCACGTAATTCAACAATGTGATCAGCTTTATTTTTTACCCAAGCCAACAACTGCTTCTCACTATTGAGCGCTAGCTGTGCTTGCTCTGCACGCTGAACGATGGGCTGATAAATGCCCCAAAAGAGCAACCCAAACCCCAAGACAACACTGCCAATGACAACCAAACGCTGCTCACGCAGTGTAATACTAGACCACCAAGCTTGCAGCGAGCTTAAAATACTATTCATCTTATTCATCTCCCTGCGCTTTTAGGACGAAACTGCCCGTCACAAAGTCAGCAGATTTACTGAGCTGGCCTTGCTCAACCTCAAACTGTTGCTCCAGTTGTGCTCGCGCTTGCTCAAATGCCTGAAAATTATTGCTACGTGCTTGCAGCTTAATTTCACCTCGCTTGCTGTCGAATGTTAGCCCTGTCATCTCAAAATTGGGGATATTCTTAAATGCAGTTGGCAGCTTCACTAACCACTGAAGAAGGGCGCCTTCTGTACTGTTACCCGAAAGACGCTTTGATTCATTATCCAACTCACGCTTTAAGTATTTCACCGTCGGGATCTTGCTTTTGCCAACTAAAACCGTACGGAAAATACGTTCGCTTTCAGCACGATAAACATCCGCTTGTTGCTGGGCTTGATGCGTTTGCACAAAGTGTTGAACCAATAAAACAACAACCAATACACCGGCAGCTATCGCCGTTTTTCGCCATATTTTTAGATGCTTAGATAATGATGACTTGGGCTTAAACTCTCCAGTAAGCAGATTAATTTTGCTACCAATTGCGTGATGTCCCAATAACTGCATCACTAAGTGAGGTTCACCTTGTTGCCAAGTTTGCCCTTCCGCCAAAGTAAGATCCGGCAATTGGCTGTAAGCTTCCAACGCTATCCACTCACCATCCGCTTTGACCCAATCAGATTGAGCAACCATAGCCAACCAATCTGACTCGATGGTTAATGCTTGATAATGCGATTTTTTCAACAACCATTGACCCGCGATTTCAACCGCGGCGATACCATTAAAATCAGGCAAAGCCAATCCATCAGGGATGACTTTAATAACATTGAATCCTGCTTCTGCAAGTATTGTCAGCTCGCGAGTTAGCCATGCTTTATCTACGGCGGCAATGAATGCCTGATCACCTTGTTTAGACAAAATTGTAATGTGTAGGCTGTCTACGTCTTGGGCGACATCGTCTTCTATTAAATAGGGCAGCATGCTTTCAAACTGCCTTGAACCACCTGCGGGGATGGTAACTTGTTTTAATAGAACATCGGCGCTATTGAGTAAGACGATACTTTGGCGCTGCTGAGCATAGCTCTCAATATCGGCCAGCGTTTGCTGCGCTCCAAGTTCGCCACTGGCGATGACTTCCTGCTGACTCTCAGACCAAACCAACCATTGTTTGCTAGCTTGACGATTATTACTCAGTCGAACGATTAGGTACTCGCTCACCGATTCCTCCAAAGCGACGGCTAATGACAGTCGCAGTTTCTCGATTTGCACTAAACAGTAAGCTACGAACTCTCACGCGAGATTCGCCAACTACCACCTGCGCATCCAATTCAAAATAAGCGCTATCTACACTGAGATAGCCTTTAACCTGTTTCTTTGTTTCATCGCTAAGTGCAGCGAACTGCGATTCGGATAAAAACTGCTCGACACTACCCCAACCATCAAATGGTCGATTTTCTAGTACCTGCTTGGCGTCACTCACACTCAACTGCTGACCAAACATCGCTGAAAGTAGCTCTGATTGTTGCGGCGATAGTGTGTTTACATTAAGTCGAAATACCGATGTTGGTAGCGCACACAAATACGGGCTAACCAAAGCCATCACCTCACCAGAAACTTGGTTAATCGCGCGAAATTCGCTCTCATCGGCTAAAGCACTATTTGCGGTCATGTATTCAGGTGACATCGACTCATAAGTGCTGTCTTCAACCCCAGTGACCGAGTTCACCACGCTGTTTTTGTCGACAAACTCCCAGCTAGAGTGGGCTACAATTTCCGCCACATAAGTATCAACCTCTAATGCTGACATTAAATCTTGTAAAACCGTCACCAAATAAGGAGCTTTCTGAGAATTGCTCTCCGTTTGTGTATCGACTAAAGCATTGAGGTTAAAGCACGCTTGGCGATCAACCAAACGCCCAGTCAATGTACCGTAATCTAAAGGAAAGCTCTGTTGATCCAATGCCCAAGGCTGTGACAAATTCACCGTTTCACTGTCTTTATAACTCTGCTCAACACCTTCAATCGCCAATGCTTCAGCACCGACGCTATACCAATAGGCTTGCTGATAATTAATCTGGTTTGAAGAGCGCTTAAATTGCCCAAACAATCGTTCAGACATCGTTGCAGCAACGGCTGTCATCATCGCCAATAGCAACAAAACAACCAGCAGCGCTACGCCACGTTGTTTAGTTTTCATCGCTATTCTCCAATGCGATTGAACCACCACCGGTTAGATAAATTCGCTCAATCTCGCCGTAATCACTGAAGGTTAGCGACACCTGTACCGCTTTGGGTAGCGCCATTGTCTTATCCCAACTCTCGCGCCACTGCTTACCATCAAAAAAACGCATTTCAAAAGCTTCAACCTGATCGATCAATGGCATCACCGATCCCTGCTGTCCAACTGGTGTATCTACGTAATACCACCATACACGCTGCAATTGCGAATCTTTCACTCGATAACCAACTTTGGTTACTTCACCACGAGGAAATTGCTGAACGGGATTGTGCCAGCCACTACGCGCAAACATGACACCTTTCACGTCTGAATCGAGTAAATATTCTTTCCACTCAATCAGTTTTTTGCTTGGTTCTTCACCGTTGGTACGCATTTGGCGCAATGCCATTTGACGAAAATCGTTATCCATAAACACCAGCGCACGTTGTAAGGTTTTTAGCCGCTCACTGCGTTGCTGTGAAATATCGTTGCTGCGATAGATTTGACTGAGCACTTGTTGCGCCCCTACCGCCATAAAAGCAAAGATTGCCATGGCGATCAGTACTTCAATTAAGGTAAAGCCTAAGCGTTTGTTCAACGATGCCTGACGCGTCGGTCTACTTGGGAACATAGCTTCTCACCGATACAATCGCTTCACCTTTTGACTCACGTGCAACGTCGACATCAAACGCGCGAATCAGTCCATCTTGGGTCGATACAGGCGTAATGGTCCAAAACCAGTCTCTATCAGCCAATTCATCTTTGCCCGATTGCTTCTTCAACCCTTTGGGATCAAGCATCACTTTCGCCATTTGGTTATCGACAACCATCGCAGCAAAAGCTTTTTCTTCCATCAAGGTTAAGGTGTTTATGTGTTGCCCGACCGAACGAATCAACGCCATGGCAGACATTGCAAAAATAGCTAATGCCACCAACACTTCAAGTAAGGTTAAGCCTCGCTCATTGCGTCTCATCTTGCTCCCCCGGAGCGAGTAAAATGATTTGACCATTTTCTTTTGCAACTACGAGCCAAGCCGATTGTTCAATCTCAGAATTGCTCGGATAAATGGCAATAGAAAATGGAGTTACCTCTCCACTCGACATAAAAAACACTTCGGGCTGTGGCAGTATTTTTTTCTCTTCTAATTCAGCTTCAGCAAACATCGTTTCATCAAATAACGAGGACGGATTAAAAAGGCGCGCCTGATCTTGCCAAATCGAACCACCTAAACTGAACTTAACGGACACATTTTTTTGAAATTGGGTCTCATAAGGTATGCGATCTAATACCAATGCCTTCCACCCTTTTTCATCAAGCTGCTGTAAATAATATCTCGAATTCTCCTCGTCCACTCGCAAACCAAAATTTCGCCCACTTAACAGCGCCTCTTCATTGAGTAGTTGCAAGCGATGCCATAGCGAACGCGCTTGCAAGTTCGCTTCATCTCGCTGATTGTTCGGCAATGAAAATACCACTACCGTTACCGTGACGGCGAGTAAAGCAACCACGAGTAGTACTTCTAATAAGGTAAATCCTTTATTTTTTGGCATCGCGCATTACATCAAACTAGAAATGGCGGGGTGAGCCGCCATTGATATTAAGTACAAGATTACTGGAAATCATTTAAGTTCCAGTTACCGATATCAGCGTTGACGCCTTCACCACCTTCTTGACCATCAGCCCCCAAGGTAAAAACATCGATAGTGCCATTATCGCCAGGGCTTAGGTATTGATAGTCATAGCCCCATGGGTCTTGTGGCAGACGTTTAATGTAACCGTCTTGCGGGTAGTTACGTGGCGTTGGGTTATTTGGCTCAGTCACCAATGCCTCTAAACCTTGATCCGTCGTTGGGTAAACGTTGTGGTTCAATCGGTAAGTATCGAGCGCCGTTTCTAACGATTTGATATCCACCGCGGCTTTCTTTTGAGAGGCGGTATCTTTACTGCCGAGTAGATTAGGAGCCACAACACTCGCAAGGATGCCAAGTATCACAACGACTACCATTAATTCTAATAAGGTAAAGCCTGATTGTTTTTTATTGCGTTGGTTTTTCATTTTCTCTCCAATAACACAACTTAATGAGTGTATTAACCGCTCATTAAGTTATTCATTTCCAAAATTGGCATCATGGTCGCCATCACGATAAACAGCACTAACCCAGCCATTATCGCGATCATCAATGGTGTAAATATACCTAAAGAGATGTTCACCATCGACTCAAAGTTCGCGTCCTGATTGTCCGCTGCGCGGGTTAACATACTCTCTAATGCACCACTTTGCTCACCTGACGCGATCATATGCAGCATCATCGGTGGAAATAGCTTGGTTTGATCAAGCGACTTACGCAAACTTGACCCTTCTCGCACGTGGTCGGCTGCTAGCAGCACTTGTTGCTTAACGTATTGGTTAGACATTACGTCGACAGCAACTCGCATTCCATCAAGAATCGGTATCGAACTTGAAGTACAAATCGACAAAGTCCGAGCAAAGCGTGCTGTATTTAAACCACGAGCTATTTTGCCAATAACTGGCATGCCTATCACTTTACGATCCCAAGCAAGGCGAATACTAGCCTTTGACAATGCCACGCGACATAAGTAAAAAATGCCAATGAAAACGATGAGAATATATCCCCACCAATTTTGCACAAACTCACTGCAAGCAATCAGTATCTGAGTCGAAAAAGGCAATGCTTGCCCCATTTGCACAAACTGACCGACTATTTTGGGCACCACAGAGGCGAGTAGGAACACCACTATACTTATGGCAAATACAACTAATACAATCGGATAAATCAGTGCTTGCAGTAAGGTGCTGTGCATCTTTTGTCGTTTTTCGGCGTAATCAGCCAGACGCTCAAGCACTGCATCTAAGTGACCCGACTTCTCACCGGCAGCCACCATAGAACGGAATAATTCATCAAAAACATGCGGATAATCAGCCAAGCCATCAGCCAGAGTATGCCCCTCTACCACTTTGGCACGCACAGCCATTAGCATGGTGCGAATACGTGCTTTTTCTGATTGATCAGAAACCGCTCGCAGACACTCTTCCAAAGGCATACCAGATTGAACCAAGGTTGATATTTGACGAGTAATCAAAGCCAAATCAGGTGTACTGATTCCACGCTTAAACGACACCGTTTCTTTCCCGCGTTGGGTTGATGTTTTTGCGCGTGTTGGCAACACATCAATCGGCATCAACCCCTGCTCTTTTAAGCGGCTACGAACTTGGCGAGCATTATCTGCTTCGATAACCCCTTTTTGAGATTTACCCTTCGCGTTAAGCGCTTTGTATTCAAACGCCGCCATTAGCTTTCCTTAGTCACTCGCATGACTTCCTCTAGCGAAGTGATTCCTTGGCGAACTTTATCTAAACCATCAGAACGAATCGCTTGAGTCTTTGGTCGAATGGCTTTTTCAATCGCTTGTTCGCCTGCTTCGTTGTGGATCAATTCTTGTACTTGCTCATCCACCACCAGCAACTCATAAATACCCGTACGTCCGCGATAACCTTTACCGCTGCACGTATCACAACCCACTGGTTTATAGAGTGTTAGCTCTTCATTGCTCGCTAGCCTAAACAACTCTTTTTGCGCCGTATCAGCTTGGTAGCTCTGCTTACAACTAGGGCATAGCGTACGCACCAATCGCTGTGCCAATACACCAAGTAGCGATGAAGAAATAAGGAAGGGTTCAATCCCCATATCACGCAAACGAGTAATGGCACCAATCGCCGTATTAGTGTGCAGTGTCGACATCACCAAGTGACCTGTTAAAGACGCTTGCACAGCAATTTGCGCTGTTTCTAAGTCACGGATCTCACCCACCATCACCACATCTGGATCTTGGCGTAAAATAGCACGCAAACCACGGGCGAAGGTCATATCAACTTTTGGATTCACTTGAGTTTGACCGATACCATCGATATCAAATTCGATCGGATCTTCGACGGTAAGAATATTGCGCTCATTACTGTTTAGCTCCTGCAAACCGGCGTATAGCGTGGTCGATTTACCTGAGCCCGTCGGACCAGTAACCAAAATGATGCCGTGCGGACGTTCAATCATGGCGCGGAACTGCTGATGCGTATGTGACTTCATACCTAAACTGTGCAGATCAAGACGAGTAGAATTCTTATCAAGTAAACGCATCACCACACGTTCGCCATGAGAAGACGGCATGGTAGATACACGCACATCCACCGCTCGGCCACCAATACGCAGTGAAATACGACCATCTTGTGGAATGCGTTTTTCAGCGATATCGAGCCGTGCCATCACTTTGACTCGTGAAACCAGCAATGGTGCCAACTTGCGGCTTGGTGACAATACATCACGCAACACACCATCCACACGGAAACGAATCGTTAGGCTCTTCTCGAAAGTTTCAATATGAATATCCGAGGCCCCTTCTTTAATTGCTTCACCTAACATGGCATTAAGCAATTTAATGATTGGGGCATCGTCTTCTGATTCAAGTAAATCCTCATCCGGAGGTAAATCTTCAGCTAAAGAGAAGAAGTCGTCATTATCGGCGCCAATATCTTCCATTAGCTGACGCGCTTCCGAAGAGTCGCGTTGATAGGCTTGAGTGAGTTTTTTTTCAAACTCATCATGGCTTACCGCTTGCAAAGCAAAATTGGCTGACATGGTACGCCTGACTTCAAGCAGAGCCTCTACGGCTAAAGGCTCTACGTAAAACAGTATTAACCCTGATGATGCTTGATCAAGTACCAAGTTAAAGCGTTTAGCAAAGCTAAATGGCAGGCGACGATGAGTAGTCACTAGCTCCAGATCTATCATTGCTTGCTTTCCATTTGATCGATAAACGCTTGAATCTCAGCAGGATGCTGACGTTCTTGACCAAACTCAGGCAATACCGGGATATGGCTGTCATCCATCAACTTAAGACCTTTCTCAGACTTATACAGCTGTTCCGCACGGATATAGTTATACTTACGCTGAGTAATACCATCAGCAGTCACACCATCACGAATAATGGTTGGCTTGATAAATACCATCAAGTTCTTTTTTTCGACCTGAGTACTGGTTGATTTGAATAGATGACCAAGTACCGGAATATCGCCCAGTAGCGGCACTTTCGATTCATTTTCCATTGCGCGCTCATCAATCAATCCACCTAAGACAATCATCTGACCATCTTCGACAATCACAGAGGTGTTTAGCTGGCGTTTGGCAAAGCGCACATCGACCGCACCATTGGCACCAAGTACGTTCGACACTTCTTGTTCGATATTTAGCTGAACAGAGTTACCTTCGTTGATTTGTGGTACCACTTTAAGTTTGATACCCACTTCTTTACGATCAACGGTTTGGAATGGATTGTCGTTGTTTGAACCCGCGGTTGAGCCGGTTAGCACTGGCACTTCTTCACCAACGATGAACGAAGCTTCGCCATTATCCATCACAGTGATGCTTGGAGAAGAGAGTATATTGGAGTTGGAATCGGTTGATACCGCAGTAAGCAGTGCCGTCCAATCACCCATCATGATACTGACAGCAGCACCATTCACACCCGCTAATGCTGAAGCTAAGGTGCTGTAATCGCCTGATTCCGTTGTCTCTCTGCTCTCCCACTTATTATCTGTTGAGTTCCAATAGCTTTCCGTTTTGGTGACATCTTTAGCTTCTTCCAAACCCACCATTACTTGCCCAAGTTGAGCACCAGTATTGCCATATTGGATAACCGCACCGCTTTCTAGCGAACCCCACTGCACTCCAAGGTTAATACCATCACCTTCTGCCATCTCAACAATTAGCGCTTCAATCAATACCTGCGCACGACGGATATCAAGCTGAGCAATCACGTTTTGCAATGCCGTCATAATCGAAGGTGGTGCGGTGATGACTAAGGCATTAGTTGATACGTGCGCCGCAATCATCACTTCATTGCTCGACGAACGAGAACCTTTAGCACCTGAAGATTTTTCTGCTTGAAGGTTATCAGAAACCCCTTTAAGCACATCAACCAAATCCTCCGCTTTAGCATACTTTAAGTACACCACTTGGTTGTTGCCTCGCGTTGCCATCTCGATATCAAGTTGTTGAATTAGCTTACGCAGGCGCTTACGTACTTGTGGATCGCCAGAAATCAGCACCGCATTAGTACGATCATCAGCCACTAACTTTGGCTGTAAAAATCCTGGAGTGTTTTTGTTGTCGTTACTTTTATTGAGTGCATCAACAATACGCACCATCTCGGCCGCTGATGCGTTTTTCAGATCGACCACTTCGATTTCTTTGTCACCCGCTTGGTCAACTCGTTTGATGATGTCGGCTAAGCGGTTTACCACTGCGGCGCGACCGGTGATCAGAATAATATTAGCCGGATCATAGTGCACCACGTTACCCGCCCCCGCATTATCATTGAGCTGACGCAATAACGGGGAAAGCTCACGCACAGAAACGTTACGCACTGTCACCACTCGAGTTACCACTTCATCACCGATGACATTACCATCACCGACGACAGGAATGGCTGACGTTTTAGCATCTTTCGACTTAATGACTTTTAAAATCCCATTGTCCATCTCAATCACGGCATACCCGTACACCTCTAGCACATTGAGGAAGAAGCTGTAGTATTGCTCTTCACTCAGCGTGTCATAACTACGAACGTCAATTTTGCCACGAACAGAAGGATCAACAATGATGGTTTTCTCTAAATTACGACCAACGATATTAATAAATTCTTGAATATCTGTGCCTTTAAAACTGGCACTATATTCGCTCGCGATTGCCAGCGGAGAAATTACTAACGATGCAGCCAATAACCATGCGCTTTTCTTAAGCCAATGCTTCACTTTTTTTGCTCCTCAAAGGATAATTCCCTGCGCGTCTTATAATTCGATGTAGATATCATAAGGTTGACCATCACGCTCTATCGTCAAATTCAATTCTGTTAGCTCTACTAAGCTGTTAAAAATCTCACCCATTGCTTCAGTATTACGCAAGTCTTGCCCATTTAGGTGAGTGGCTACATCACCTTCTTTTAAACCTACCGCGTCAAACAATTCACGACTTTTGCCCGCGCTCAGTCGATAGCCCATCGCTTCGCCATTGCGTTTGAGTTGGGACATTCGAACATACTGGAAAATCTGCTGTGGGTTACTCGCGATCTCCGCTCGAATTTGAGCAAGTTTATTCTTAGTTTGGTTTGAAAGCGGCGCGCTCGAACGTTCGTTGCTCACTGGGCTTGAGTATTTCAAACCTTCAAGCATCAGCGTTTCGTTACGCCCTGCATTCTCTACAATAATTCGATCAGATTGTACTTGTACCAACTTAACGCGAGTGCCTTCAATTACCTCATCAATACCATAAGTTGCCTGTTGATTATTTTTAGCAATCACCGCCAAGTTCTTTGCTGGATTCGTGCTGGTGACTACTCCGACTACGATGAGATTTAGGCGGCTTTTCGGCGCATCTTCCAATTTAGGTTGCCGTGTCGTTTTTTTCACTGCTTGGTAGTGACCAAACAGATGGCTGTTATACAAACTGGCTAAATCAAGGCTCGCTTGCTCACTCGGCTTAGAAGAAGATGACGTTGGTTGCCACTTAATCAACTGAGGCTGCTGATAAGGAAACCAAAACAGACGACCTAGAATCCATGCGGTAATCAACAATAACGTTATCGTTGCCAACGAACTCCAACGCACTTGATTAGCAACTAGCTTTTGTAAGGCTGGAGAACTAGAGCTGAATAGCTTCACTATTTTTCCTTTATAACGGACACCCACTTCGGTCAATGTCTTGATAGACTTCAAGCTATCTATATGACCCACAAACCATAATTCTAGCAAACTATAGAAATTGGCTATATAAAAAAGATTCTTACATATTTGAATGTTAATTATTTTCTTATCACAAACTTGAAAAATGGGCGCGATATCACCATTGTATGGGCAATATGCCGTGCGAGTTAGAGGGTAGAGATTGAAATGAGTTCCCCAACAGAAGCGTTACGATTGGACAAATGGCTCTGGGCCGCGCGTTTTTACAAAACACGTTCCATTGCGCGAAACATGGTTGATGGTGGCAAAGTCCATTATAATGGACAACGCAGCAAACCTAGTAAAATTGTTGAGCTTGGTGCTGTCATTACCTTACGTCAAGGCAATGAAGAAAAAACCGTAATGGTTGAGATCATTTCCGGTCAGAGACGGGGAGCGCCTGAAGCTCAAACTCTCTACAGCGAAACAACCGAAAGTGTTGCCAAGCGTGCAGAATACGCATTGCAACGCAAGCTGAACGCACACAACCCAAGCCCAGAGCGCCGCCCTGACAAAAAGCAGCGCCGCGATCTTATCAAATTCAAAAATCAATAAGCTGGACTGTCCAAATGACTGATACTGTAATCAAGAACAATGTTTTAAATCGCTACCTATTTGAAGAATTATCAGTACGTGGTGAGATAGTGCAACTGGATGAAGCATATCAACGAGTTATTACTAGCAAGGAATACCCTGTAGCGCTCCAGAAGCTGCTCGGTGAGCTACTCGTTTCTACCACGCTGTTGACTGCAACACTGAAGTTTGAAGGCTCTATCACTATTCAGCTACAAGGTGACGGTCCGGTATCACTTGCAGTAATTAATGGCGATCACGATCAGAAGGTCCGTGGTGTTGCTCGTTGGGAAGGCGATATCGCCGAAGATGCAACGCTGCACGAAATGATGGGCAAAGGTTATCTCGTGATCACCATTGAGCCGAAAAAAGGCGAACGCTATCAAGGTGTCGTGGGGCTAGAAGGCGACAACCTAACTCAAGTAATTGAAAACTATTTTGCCAACTCAGAACAACTGAAGACACGTCTATGGATTCGTACTGGTGAACACGAGGGCAAAGCTCACGCTGCTGGTATGTTGATTCAAGTAATGCCGGATGGTACAGGTTCACCAGATGACTTCGAACATCTAGAGCAACTCACTAACACAGTTAAGAATGAAGAGCTATTTGGCTTAGGCGCTGAAGAATTACTTTACCGCCTGTACAACCAAGATACAGTTCGCCTATTTGAACCACAACCTGTCGAGTTCCACTGTGGTTGTTCACGTGAGCGCAGCGGTGCAGCAATAATTACCGTTGATCGTGCGGAAATTAATGACATTTTGGCAGAAGAAGGTTCTGTTTCTTTACATTGTGATTACTGTGGCACAACATACTCATTTGATGCAGCGCAAGTGACTGAACTCTTCATTCAAGCAGGAAGTGGTCACAAGGATCTGCATTAATTTACACCGATTACTAAGTTGCAAAAATGTTACAACAGCCAGCATCTAGCTGGCTGTTTTTATATCTAAAGTCCCGCCGAACCTAGAATCCTTAGCACCGTACGTTATACTTAATTTCTACAAATTAATAATATAATTGATCTAGCGCAACTGTTTGCGCACACGATAAAATACCCGTACCAATATGTGACGAGTCACCTAAAACAGCAGGGCGAATATGGACGATTTTTGAGCTATATCCCTGTTTTCTATTCGACCCGTTGTTAGCATGGTGTACATATAAAAATAAAAGTTATTACAAAATCCCTACAAAAAAATCTCACAAGGAGCACCTATGACCGTTATGGAACATACAAAGGCTGCAACAATTGATCTTTCAAAGCATGGACTGCATGACGTTAAAGAGGTTATTCGAAATCCGAGCTACGAGGTGTTATTCGAAGAAGAAACATGTGCCGATCTAGAAGGCTACGAGCGAGGTGTTGTTACCGAGCTTGGCGCTGTCGCCGTTGACACAGGTATCTTCACCGGACGCTCACCAAAAGACAAATACATCGTCAGAGATGCCACTACTGAAGAGCACATGTGGTGGACATCTGATGCCGTGAAAAACGATAACAAATCGATCAACCAAGACGTGTGGAATGATCTAAAGCAACTGGTGACTTCTGAACTATCAGGCAAACGTCTATTTGTTATTGACGGTTACTGTGGTGCTAACCCTGATTCTCGCTTAAGTATTCGAGTGATCACGGAAGTAGCATGGCAGGCGCACTTTGTGAAAAACATGTTCATTCGCCCAACAGAGGAAGAGTTGACAACATTCGAACCAGACTTTGTGGTCATGAATGGTGCGAAATGTACCAACCAGAAGTGGGAAAAGCACAATCTTAACTCTGAAAACTTCACCGTATTTAACCTAACTGAGCGCATGCAATTGATCGGTGGTACTTGGTATGGCGGCGAAATGAAGAAAGGTATGTTCGCAATGATGAACTACTTCCTGCCGCTAAAAGAGATCGCATCAATGCACTGTAGTGCCAATATGGGTCAAGAAGGCGATGTTGCTATCTTCTTCGGTCTATCTGGTACTGGTAAAACAACTCTGTCTACCGATCCAAAGCGCGCGCTAATAGGTGATGATGAACACGGTTGGGATGACGATGGCATCTTCAACTTTGAAGGTGGTTGCTACGCGAAGACCATCAAGCTATCAAAAGAAGCAGAGCCTGACATTTACAATGCGATTCGTCGCGATGCTTTACTTGAGAATGTCACGGTTCGCAACGATGGTTCAATCGATTTTGATGATGGTTCAAAAACAGAAAACACGCGTGTTTCTTACCCTCTTCACCATATCGACAACATTGTTAAACCTATTTCAAAAGGCGGGCACGCCAACAAGGTGATCTTCCTATCAGCTGATGCATTTGGAGTTCTACCTCCAGTGTCTAAGCTAACGCCTGATCAAACTAAGTACCACTTCCTCTCTGGCTTTACCGCTAAACTAGCGGGTACTGAGCGTGGTATTACTGAACCAACACCAACATTCTCTGCATGTTTTGGCGCAGCATTCCTAACCCTACACCCAACCAAATACGCAGAAGTCTTGGTTAAACGTATGGAAGCTGCTGGTGCTGAAGCTTACCTAGTCAACACTGGCTGGAATGGCAGTGGTAAACGTATCTCAATTCAAGATACACGCGGCATTATCGATGCAATCTTAGATGGTTCAATCGAGCAAGCTGAAACCACACACATTCCAATCTTTAATCTACAAGTACCAACAGCACTGCCGGGTGTGGACCCTACCATTCTCGATCCACGTGATACTTATGTTGATCCATTACAATGGGAAAGCAAAGCGCAAGATCTTGCTCAACGCTTCATCAATAACTTTGATAAGTACACTGATAACGCGGAAGGTAAATCACTCATTGCAGCTGGTCCGCAACTAGATTAGTGACAATGGCTTGATTCTGATCACTAGCCCCTCTTTTGAGGGGCTTTTTTGTTGCAGCTAACAAGAATTCCTTACAGAATCATATATATGACCTATTTGGGAATAATACTTTGAGCAAGCGACTCGGTTATTTACTGCTGATACTATTGATTATCTTGGGCTGCACCATTGCTGCTCTTTATGCTGCGCTACGCACTCAATACGCCACCACTATCGTTAATCACTTGCTAAGTGGTTATTCCAATCAAGAGTTACAAGTGGAAAAAGCCAGCTACACGCCCCCCTTGCAACTCTCCTTACAAGGTATCTCATTTGGTAGTGAACAGCCTCTATACTTGCCTAAAGCCGAGATGTGGTTCTCTGCAGCCCTACCTAATGAAGGTAAATTGCATCTAGATGCGGTAATTATTGAGGGCGCAAATTTCTCTCTCGATCAAACGAGTCATCTCACCAAGTTACCGTTTGATATTAAGCAGTTAGCAATAAAACATAGCGATCTCAGTTTAGGTTCAATTTCTGCTCGTGGGGTTAATCTGCAAATTGAAAACCCTAATTGGCAACCTAACCAAGCAATCCCTTACGGTAAGATTCAATTCTCCTCAGATCAGCTTTACTACGCTGGTCAGGCGCTTAATGACTTATTAATTGATGCCAACTACCAAGCACAAAACAGTACTGTGTTTGGTGCATCTTTTAAATGGAATGGGGCCAACATTTCAGGGCAGGCAGAACAATATTCACAGGGCTGGTCATTGATTAACGTTACGATTAATCAATTAAATCTGACGGAGAACCAAGCAGATTTAACCTGGTTAACTCAATTGGCAAAAAGCGCTTCAATTCGAGATATCAACAGCTTGGACATTCTCAAGAGTAATTTAAATTACCAAGGTATCGAGTTGCTCAACTTCGATCTTTCACTAGAGAATTTCAACCTATCTCATTCTTGGTGGCAACAGCCTGATGGCTACTTGTCTTTCAACGCTGATACTTTGCAATATGATCAGCAGCAATGGGTGGAACCAAGTGCGACACTCTATTTTACTCCAAACAAAATCGAAATAGCTGAACTGGATACCGATTGGCAACACGGACGAGTTCAGCTTCAAGGCGCGTTTTCACCCAATACCATCCAATTGAAAAATTTGACGCTATCCGGCGTGAAATGGCTCGATGCCAGTGCAAAAAAAATGGATATGATTGAGCAATGGAGTCAATCCATTCAGCACATCAGCATTGAACAGCTTGATATACGTAACGCACAAATGATTCAAATTGCACAAAGACCTTTTTGGCAATTCTCCGGCTTAAACATTGAAGGAAAACATCTCACCTTAAAGCAACAAGGCAAACTTGGCTTATGGCGAGGCGCACTACAAATGACCGCAAACAGTGTCAGCTACGATAAGCATTTGGTGACACAAGCAATTGTTAAGATGAGCAACAACGAACAAGTATGGCAGTTAGATAGGCTGTTCCTACCACTAGACAGCGGATATATCGAAGCGACCGGGCATTGGGATAAGCTACGAGCCAGCGCTCCTTGGCAACTAGACTTAACCATTGAGGGGCTGCCCGTAGAGGGTGAGCTAGCGGCTTCGCCAACACCTATCTACCTGCAAGCAATTACAGATGTCAGCGCTCAGTTGACTGGACTTGCGGGTGATTACTCTATGCTAGCGCATTCACTCAGCGGACAGATCTCAGCTTCGTTGCGTGACGGCTATCTTGCTGTCGGAGAGGTCAACAAAACAGCACAATTTGAACAGTCATTCTCGCTCAATGACCTCATAATTAAAGCAGATAGAGGTAGAATCAACGTAAAATCACAGCCAAGCAAACTCGGACCAAAAATAGCGGGGAAAATCGATTTGATGCAACCAGAACTCGCGACTTTGCTGCTGTACTCTCAACACAAATGCCAGCGACTTCAAGCAGAATTAACCGCCAAAGTCTATCAACTCAACAATGACTGCGTAGAGTCAAGCAATCAACAATCAAGCCTTGAATCTAGCAACTCGTTGTAGTTTGGCAACAGCATGTATGTGCCTACAAATTCAACCGCAGCTAATGCACCACTATAAATGGTGACATGAATGACGATACGAGCTTTACGCCCACTGGCGAGGCGACCTAAATCACCGCTAATGCCATCGAGTGAGCTTTGTGCGACGGGATTTTGTTCCACAGGATGACGGTAACGAATTTGACTATCAGCCAGTACAATATCACCATGTAAACCACGTTCTTTGAGCAGTAGCCATGTCATTCCCCACCCCGTCAGGGTTGCCAACGTAAATGCAGAGCCAGCAAACATAGTGTTATGAGGGTTAAGGTTGGGATTAAGTTGGGCGCTGCACTCAAATTGATAACCAGTGTACTGATTGATCTTGATCCCCATCTTGTCACTAATGGGGATATGGTGTTCCCATCGTTCTTGTAACTCAGCGCACCATTCCGGCTTACGTAGAACATTGGCTAATGGGTCGAGCGGTTTTACCATTTGCTGGTGCCTAACCGGACCACGTTCATCGGTTAGTTCTCCACGACGCTCAAAACCGTTCTTTTCATAGAATGAAATGGCATCTTCGCGAGCATTACACACTAAGCGTTTCACACCTTCTTGACGAGCAAAAGACTCCAAAGCGACCAATATAAACGAGCCCATACCTTTACTGCGGCGATTACTCTTTACGGCCATAAAACGAATTTGACCTTCATTATCAGGGGTCACATAAAGGCGACCAACCGCCATCGGACGACCTCGTCCATCAACAATCATGCGGTGATAGCTCATCACATCAAATTCATCTCGCTCAGAACCATTTGGCATCTGCCAAGGTTCTCGCAGCATTTGCCAGCGAAAATGGTAGTATTTCTTCAGTTGGTTATCTGTTTGAGGCGTGATCAGCTTAAACATAAAAATCCTTTTTATTGCTGCTCATCATTGAGTGTAGGCAGCATTTTGCTACCCATATAGTTTTTACACTTGAAGCCAGAAAGTCACCGGACCATCATTGATCAACGACACTTTCATATCAGCGGCAAATTGACCTCGTTCCGTCGGCATGACTTGTGCACACTGCTGAGTAAAATAATCGTATAAGCGCTCTGCATCTGCTGGATGCGCACCACGAGAAAAGCCTGCCCGCGTACCTTTTTTAGTATCCGCCGGTAGAGTAAATTGTGATACGACCAAAACCTTACCATCCACCTGTTGAACGTTAAGGTTCATTTTGCCATCTTGATCTTCAAAAACTCGATAGGTGGTGACACGCTCCATTAAGCGTTTTGCTTTCGCTTCATCATCATCTTTTTCTACACCAAGGAGCACTAAAAGACCACGTTCTATTTCACCGACAACTTCGCCATCAACGCGTACTGCTGCTTCACTCACTCTTTGGATCAGAGCTATCACTTTGACTTCCTTCTTGATTATTAAGCATATATGTATCGCGGGAGTGTAGCATGTCTACCTCCCCACACCAGTTCTCTTGCTCACCGAGTGCAGCAGTGACTTCCGCACCCACTAACACGATCAACCAGCATAAATAGACCCAAATAAACAGAATAGGAATAGCGGCCAGTGCACCATAAATCAACTGATACGATGGGAACTGAGTAATATAAGCGGCAAAGGCTTTTTTACTCAATTCAAACAGCAATGCTGCAACTAAGGCACCTATCATACCATGCGAAAGCTTCACTTTTTTGTTGGGCACCAACATGTACAAACCAACAAAAGCCAAGAATGACAGAATCAATGGCAACCAACGTAATATCAATTGATACGCACTCGAAAAAACTTGGTTATCGATAACGGTTAATGACGTCACATAAGAAGTCACCGCGATACTTGCACCAACCAATATCGGCCCCAATGTAAGGATCATCCAGTACATCGAAAATGAGAATACTGCACGACGCTTTTTGGTCACTCGCCAAATATAATTCAGATTTTTATCAATGTTAGAGATCAGCATTAATGCTGCGACAAACAAGAATGCACCACCAACGGCGGTCATCTTGCCGGTATTACCAATAAACTCCAGCAAGGCAGACTTAACTGCATCCCCAGCAGCAGGCACAAAGTGAGTAATGACAAAATCTTGGATGGTATTGCCGACATCAGCAAAAATAGAAAATGAAGACAGTACAGATAACAACACCGTTAGCATTGGCACAATCGAAAGTAAGGTAATGTATGCCAAATAACCCGCATTAACGTTTATACGGTCATGCAATAGACGCGCTAAGAGATAGCGCGCAAATTGGGTAAAGTATTGAATGACGTCGGTCATTTTCAACTTGTATCTCCCTATCATCTGATTCATCCTAATTAATATTACTGATTGCCACAGGGACTTAAAAATGCCTTATATCATTGCGATGTTTATCGCCCTCGCCACTTTAACTGGCTGCCAATCCACCTATTACGCAGCAATGGAGCAAGTCGGCGTTCATAAACGCGATATTATGGTTGATCGCGTTGAGGATGCAAAACAGTCTCAACAAGAAGCTCAACAAGAGTTTACCAGTGCTTTGGAAGCGTTGTCAGCTTTAACCAATTTTGATGGTGGTGAACTAGAGACTGTTTATAACCAAATCAATGATAAATATGAAGCGAGTGAGAGTGCAGCGCAAGATGTGAGCAACAGAATCGCAGCCATAGAAGATGTATCTGAAGCACTTTTTTCGGAATGGGAGCAAGAGCTTGAACTCTACACCAACGCAAAATTACGTCGATCTAGTGAGCAAAAATTGCGAGAAACGCGTACATCATACAACACTATGCTCAAAGCGATGCAACGTGCCGAACAACGTATGACACCTGTACTCAACGCACTGCGTGATAACACTTTATTCCTCAAGCACAACCTCAACGCTAGCGCAATTGGTTCACTGCAAGGTGAATTTATCAGTTTGGAAAAAGAGATCGAGAGCGCGATTGCGCAAATGAATCAAGCGATCACCGAATCAGACAAATTCCTCAATCAATTGCAGGCAAAGTAACTTATTGTACTGTGAAGTGCCTAGGGGGCAATCACGCTCTCAACGAAGCGAGCACGCTCTTCTAGTGATCCCCAAGGCACATCCACTGTTTGATAACCCAATTGCTGGTAGATCGCCACCAGCGCTTCATGAATGGCTATCGCGCCTTCATATGGATATGGACGCACTTCATCTTGCACATAAATTGCCGAATGAGGACGACAAAAGAAAACTTGAGGGTGGTAGCCTTGGCTAGCATCACGATAGCGAGCCTCAATCGGTAATTCAGCCTGCACCAAGTAGCCACAAATATCAGGGATAGCTCGGTCTAAAAACGCAACTGGGTGCTGGTATGCCTGCTGTTTTTGCTCGCCCATATGCTGCAAACATAATTGAGCAAATCCTGGCAAGTCATGCCAAGGTAAGATGCCATTTTCTAGCTGAGCTTGCTGCTCAATCAAAGTGCGAGACACTTCATCAAAAGTGGCATAGCCTTTTTGTGCCAAAGCCTCAATTAAGCTGGTTTTGCCCGCTCCGGGACCACCGGTAATGATGATAGGTAACATATCCATTCCTTTACTGAACATAATAAAAAAGGCCCTGATATTATCAGGGCCTTTCATTTAATCGCCTAGCGACTAATTACTTAGGTGCACGACCTGCGCGTTTACGTTCGTTTTCAGTAAGTAGCTTCTTACGGATACGAATGCTTGCAGGTGTTACTTCAACTAATTCATCATCATCGATGAATTCAAGTGCTTGCTCAAGCGTGTGCTTGATAGCTGGAGAAAGAACTTGTGCTTCATCAGTACCTGATGCACGAACGTTCGTCAGCTGCTTACCACGAAGACAGTTGATTGTCAGGTCGTTAGAACGGTTATGAATACCGATAATCTGACCTTCATATACTTCATCACCGTGCTCTGCGAACAAGCGACCACGCTCTTGAAGGTTAAACAGTGAGTATGTTACTGCTTTACCCATGCCGTTAGAAATCAATACGCCGTTTGCGCGTTGACCGATAACGCCACCTTTGTGTGGACCGTAGTGATCGAATGAGTGGTAGATAAGACCTGAACCAGAAGTCATAGTTAGGAATTCAGTTTGGAAACCGATAAGACCACGAGAAGGCATAACAAAGTCCATACGAATACGACCTTTACCATCTGGTGCCATGTCTTTCATCTCACCCTTACGGATACCGATGTTTTCCATAACACTACCTTGGTGCTCTTCCATCACGTCAATAGTTACCGTTTCAAACGGTTCCATTAGCTCACCATCAATTGTTTTGATGATTACTTCTGGACGAGATACAGCTAGCTCGAAGCCTTCACGACGCATGTTTTCGATCAGGATAGATAGGTGAAGTTCACCACGGCCTGAAACACGGAAGCGATCTGGGCTATCAGTTTCTTCAACGCGTAGTGCCACGTTGTGTACTAATTCTTTTTGTAGACGCTCAAGGATATTACGTGACGTTACGAACTTACCTTCTTTACCCGCGAACGGAGAAGTGTTTACTTGGAACGTCATTGTTACTGTTGGTTCATCAACAGAAAGTGGCGGCAATGCTTCAACGTTGTTTTGGTCACAGATAGTGTCTGAAATTTTCAGTTCACCAAGACCTGTGATTGCGATGATATCACCAGCGTCTGCTTGCTCAACTTCGTGACGATCAAGACCAAGGTAGCCCATTACTGTGCCTACTTTGCCGTTACGTTTTTTACCGTCAGAGCCTACGATTGTTACTTGTTGATTTGGTTTAACAGAACCACGAGTAACACGAGCAACACCGATAACACCTACGTATGAGCTGTAATCTAGTTGAGAGATTTGCATTTGTAGTGAACCATCACGGTCAACGTCTGGTGCATCTACGTTATCAACAACTGCTTGGAACAATGGTTCCATGTTCTCGCCAGTTTCGCCTTCTTCCATTGTCGCCCAGCCGTTTAGAGCAGAAGCGTAAACAGTAGTGAAGTCTAGTTGCTCATCAGTCGCGCCTAGGTTATCAAATAGATCAAAGATTTGATCCATAACCCATTCAGGACGAGCGCCAGGACGGTCAATCTTGTTGATTACAACGATTGGCTTAAGACCGTGTGCGAATGCTTTTTGAGTAACGAAACGAGTTTGAGGCATTGGGCCGTCAACTGCATCAACGATAAGTAGTACTGAATCTACCATTGACATGATACGCTCAACTTCACCACCGAAGTCCGCGTGTCCCGGAGTATCTACGATGTTGATGCGGTAATCATTCCAGTTAATTGCTGTGTTTTTAGCAAGAATGGTGATACCACGTTCTTTTTCGATGTCGTTCGAGTCCATGACACGCTCTTCAGCTTCGCCACGAGACTCTAAGGTACCTGATTGCTGTAGCAGTTTATCAACCAGTGTTGTTTTACCGTGGTCAACGTGCGCGATGATCGCGATATTTCTTAATTTATCAATCTGTGTAGTAGCCATGGATTATGATTCACTTATAAAAGAAATGACCCTCAGCGAATGTAATTCAGCCAAGCATCATTTATTTGATTAAAAAAACGACCGTAATGTACCAGATTTTAGCGAAAATCCTAGAAATATGTGATCCATCCCTGAGCTTTTCACCGATAAAATGTGAATTTAGTAGCCTATATTTCACTCAAACCCTTACTAGACCTTAAGCATAGCCAACATTCCTATCATTTTTCGACATTTTACACATCTCAAGATTAGAGATGCCTCACCAAATTTATCTTGCTGTCGTTGACTTATTGTCAAATACTCGGCTGAATGGAATCCATCAGCAATGCGCCAATACAGTGCAGCATCAAATAATTGCACCAATAAAGTGCAAGCAAGGATCAATGTGGTGCATTAGCTGCCAATCGCAACCTTTTATTTAAACTAACGCATTGATATTAAAGAGTTAGTTTTTTTGGCACGAATTTGGCTAATAGAAAATCAGCATCGATTAATGAACTTAATTCAAGATTAATCAATGCGAGATTAACCAAATCGAGCTAAACCGCTTTAATAACACTGGAGGTTATCCAAGATGTCAGTTGAAAATGTTCTATCGCTTATCCAAGAAAACGAAGTTAAGTTTGTTGACCTACGCTTTACAGATACTAAAGGCAAAGAGCAGCACATCTCGATTCCTTCTCACCAAGTCGATGCAGACTTCTTCGAAGAAGGAAAGATGTTCGATGGCTCTTCTGTAGCTGGTTGGAAAGGTATCAACGAATCAGACATGGTAATGATGCCTGACGCTACCTCTGCAGTGCTTGACCCGTTTACTGAAGACGCAACACTAAATATTCGTTGTGACATTCTAGAGCCTGCAACAATGCAAGGTTACGACCGTGACCCTCGCTCTATCGCACAACGTGCTGAAGATTACATGCGCGCTACAGGCCTAGCGGATACCGTTCTTGTTGGTCCTGAGCCTGAGTTCTTCCTATTTGACGATGTAAAATACTCAAATGATATGTCTGGTTCTTTCTTTAAGATCGATGACGTAGAAGCTGCATGGAATACGGGCTCTGATTTTGAAGGTGGTAACAAAGGTCACCGCCCTGGCGTTAAAGGTGGTTACTTCCCTGTTGCACCAGTTGACTCTTCACAAGACATCCGCAGCGCAATGTGTTTAATCATGGAAGAGATGGGGCTTGTTGTTGAAGCACACCACCATGAAGTAGCAACTGCTGGTCAAAATGAAATCGCAACTCGCTTTAATACTTTAACGACTAAAGCAGATGAGATCCAAATCTACAAATACGTGGTACACAACGTAGCACACGCATTTGGCAAAACGGCGACATTCATGCCTAAGCCACTTGTTGGTGATAACGGCAGCGGTATGCATGTTCACATGTCTTTAAATAAAGACGGACAGAACCTATTTGCCGGTGATAAGTACGGCGGTCTGTCTGAAATGGCGCTTTACTTCATCGGCGGTATCATCAAGCATGCTCGCGCAATCAACGCATTTGCAAACCCATCGACTAACTCATACAAGCGTCTAGTCCCTGGCTTTGAAGCTCCAGTAATGCTTGCTTACTCAGCTCGTAACCGCAGCGCTTCTATCCGTATTCCAGTGGTACCAAGCCCGAAAGCACGCCGTATTGAAGCTCGCTTCCCAGATCCAGCAGCGAACCCATACCTAGCGTTTGCTTGTTTGCTAATGGCTGGTCTTGACGGTATCAAAAACAAGGTTCATCCAGGCGAAGCAATGGATAAAGACTTGTATGACTTACCAGCTGAAGAAGCAGCTGAGATTCCAAAAGTAGCTGAATCTCTAGAAATCGCTTTGAAAGCACTAGACGAAGATCGTGAGTTCCTAACGGCTGGCGGTGTGTTCTCTGATGACTTTATCGATTCTTACATCAAACTGAAATATGAAGATGTTGAGAAAGTAAACATGGCAACTCACCCACTTGAGTTCGAACTTTACTACTCAGTTTAATCTGATTGCATATTTATCAGGCTCGCCTCACAGGTGAGCCTTTTTTATATGTGCTCAAAAAAGAATATTTCTATAGTGATTACGTTATCTATCTTCATTCGGAGGCGGCATGACGAAACCCATCCTATTGTGGGCACTACTGTATCTAATGATACCAACGCAAATCTTCGCTCAAGTCGCTTATACGTGGGTTGACACTAATGAAGTACGGCATTTTAGTGACACGCCTGACAGCCATAAGGCAAAACTAATAGAGCTGCCCGTGTTTCATCAACCACCATCCATCAGCAATAACACCGAACCCTCGCCCTCCGAACCAACTAAAGTAAAGCCAGACAAACTCGAGCCATTAGCACTGACTTTTCTCACTCCCGAGCACGATCAAGTCATACGAAGCAACCATGGTAATTTAACCATTGAAGTTCAGTTAAGTCGCCCTGCCACACCCGGAACAAAATTTCAGCTATGGTTCGATAACCAGCCGCATCTCCCCGTACAAACAAGTACGGCTTGGCAGCTAAAAAATATCGATCGGGGAACCCATCAAATTCAAATCAAAGTTATCCAAGACGGCAAGCAAATTGCATCGAGTTCCCTAATTACTGTCCATCTACAACGCACGACCATAAATAAGACTTAAATCACGGTTTAGCACCTCATTTTGAGTTTCTTCAATAGAGAAATCCACGGAGGTTGGTCATAATGCACCAACATGGTGCACGGGCATCACGAGAGTAATCATGGATGGAGACATAAGGTGAGCTTTGAGCTAAATACAACAATATTAAATCATCAAGTCACAGCGATTTTAATCATGAATGAGTCGCTGCAGATCCGCTATGCTAATCCATCCGCAGAGCAACTGTTTTCCCAAAGTGCAAAACGATTGGTTGACTCACCGCTTAGCCGACATATTCAACATGCTTCTCTCGATCTCGCGTTGCTCTCGCAACCACTACAAAGTGGACAGAGCATCACCGATAGTGATGTCACTTTCGTTGTCGATGGCAAACCATTAATGCTTGAGGTGACGGTAAGCCCGATCACTTGGCAAAAAGAACTGTTGCTGTTGGTAGAAATACGCAAAATTGATCAACAACGTCGACTTTCCCAAGAATTGAACCAGCACGCTCAACAACAAGCAGCAAAATTACTGGTGCGTGGCTTAGCTCACGAAATTAAAAACCCTCTCGGCGGGCTACGGGGCGCGGCACAGTTGTTGGAAAGAATGCTGCCAGATCAAAGCCTAACTGAATATACCCAGATCATCATTGAACAAGCAGATCGCCTGCGCTCGCTGGTCGATAGATTACTCGGTCCACAGAAGCCCGGCACAAAAAGCTGTGAGAATTTGCACGCCATTCTAGAGAAAGTTCGCCAGTTGGTAGAGCTTGATGTTGGCAATCAAATTGTGATGGAACGTGATTATGACCCAAGCTTGCCCGACATCATGATGGATGTTGAACAAATCGAGCAGGCGCTACTTAATATTGTCAGTAATGCTGGGCAGATTCTCACAAAGCAAGAGCAGGGGCAGATCACCATACGCACCAGAACCGTGCATCAAGCCAATATCCACGGACAACGCTACAAACTTGCCGCTCGAATTGAAGTAATTGATAACGGACCGGGTATTCCCACCGAACTGCAAGATACTCTCTTCTATCCTATGGTAAGCGGGCGTGAAGGTGGAACCGGACTTGGCTTATCCATTTCGCAAAATCTAATCGATCAACACAAAGGTAAGATAGACGTAGAAAGTTGGCCAGGGCATACCTGTTTCACTATCTACCTGCCAATAAAATAACCATATTTAGCACATGGCTGTGAGGAGTAGAACGTATGAGTAAAGGAAACGTCTGGGTAGTCGATGACGACAGCTCCATTCGCTGGGTAATGGAAAAGACTCTCTCTTCCGCTAACATTAAATGCGAGACGTTTGCCGATGGTGAAAGCGTCCTGCTTGCCCTTGAGCGTGAAACGCCCGATGTACTCATTTCTGACATCCGTATGCCTGGTATTAGTGGTATGGAACTGCTCAGCCAAGTTCATGAGCAATCACCCGACTTACCTGTCATCATCATGACCGCTCACTCCGATCTTGATGCTGCAGTAAATGCCTATCAACAAGGGGCTTTTGAATATCTACCTAAACCCTTTGATGTCGATGAAACTCTCACTCTGGTTGAACGTGCCATTGCCCACAACCAAGAGCAACGCCAGCAACAAGATAAAGCCGATAATCAAATTCAACCAACCCCAGAAATCATCGGTGAAGCGCCAGCAATGCAGGAGGTATTTCGCGCGATTGGTCGACTATCACGCTCCTCTATCTCAGTATTAATTAATGGTGAATCTGGAACCGGTAAAGAGTTAGTTGCCCATGCACTGCATCGCCATAGCCCACGGGCTAAAAGCCCATTTATCGCACTTAATATGGCGGCGATCCCCAAGGATTTGATTGAATCGGAACTGTTTGGTCATGAAAAAGGGGCATTCACTGGTGCAAACAGCGTTCGTCAGGGGCGATTTGAACAAGCCAACAGCGGGACGCTATTTTTAGATGAAATTGGCGATATGCCACTTGATATTCAAACTCGATTACTTCGTGTATTAGCCGATGGTCAGTTTTATCGTGTTGGAGGGCATTCACCAATTCGAGTTGATGTTCGTATTGTAGCGGCGACACATCAACATTTAGAAAAGTTAGTTAACCAAGGCGATTTTCGTGAAGACTTATTCCATCGTCTTAATGTGATTCGCATTCAGATCCCTGCGCTACGCGAGCGACGCCAAGATATTGAAAAACTCACCATGCATTTTCTGCAGTTGGCATCTGAAGAGTTAGCGGTTGATGTTAAAACTCTGCACCCAGCGACCGTTGAAACACTTTCAAAACTTGAGTGGCCAGGAAACGTTCGTCAACTAGAGAACATCTGCCGTTGGTTAACGGTTATGGCAAGTGGCAGTGAAGTCCTGCCAAATGACTTACCAACCGAGCTACTTGAAACTAAAACCGCTTCAGCCCAACATGGCGAAGGGAATTGGCAGCAACAATTGACTAAATGGGCTAAACAAGCACTCGCAAGTGGTGATACCGAGTTGTTGAATTACGCACAACCTGAGTTTGAGCGCATTCTTTTAGAAGCTGCATTAGATCATACCAATGGGCACAAGCAAGATGCCGCAAAAGTACTCGGCTGGGGGCGAAACACCCTAACTCGTAAGCTCAAGGAGCTCTACTAAGAGCAGAATTAACCGATTATTTCTCTTCAACGCAAATAGCTTGAGTCATGGTCATTTGCGTTATATCTCAAACCAAACTAATTGATTTGTCAAAATGATAGATTAGTCAATTTCTTGCCCGAGACGGATATAAACTGCTCGCCGTATCGACTAAAATGAATACAATTACAGTACGACATATTAAAAGTATTACATAAATGCAGCTCAACTCTCAAATCACCTTAAGAACCGCCGTTGTTCTGCCTTTTATCCTAATTTTTCTGTGTGCCTTTGGTGTAATTACTATGGTACAAGATGCAAATTATGAAGAGATGGCGAAAGAGATCAGCCGAAAACAACTTTCTGCATTGAGTAAAAATGTTGAGTTAGAACTCGACTCTTTTCTTTATGAGCCACTGCAAGCCAGTTTAGCGCTCAGCCACAGTATTGAATTGCACCGCTTGTACCAAACACATGACGTTTCAGCGATTCAATCGGCAATGCTGAGTAAGTTCCGTAATCTATATAATGATATAGCGCAACTGGATAACATCGGCTTTGGTGGTAAAGAGGGGGAGTATGTGGGTTTGCGTAAGGAAGCTGCGGATGATTACTCTTTAATGCTGCAAGATAATCTGAACCACCGAGGCTTAGTGATATATCAAAGCCATGAAGTCAGTAAAGATATTCGTTCAGTAATCAAAGACTACGACCCTCGTCTGCGACCTTGGTACAGGCCACTAGCGGGTACAAAAGAATCACGCTGGTCAGCCATTTATGCTAATGCTGATGAACGTCAAGAGGTGACACTATCGTCGATTGCACCTGTTCACTACAACAATGAATTACAAGGCGTAGTGGTGAGTGATATTAAACTCAGCACCTTCAATAATTTTCTTAGCCAACAACAAAAAAGCACAGGCGCTGTCGTCTACTTGTTTGATGATACTAGACGTCTCATTGCGCACTCTACTGGTGGTAGCATCATTTCTTGGGGTACAAAGCATAGCCTAAAAGGGCAACGCTTATTAGCCTCGGAGAGTTCAAATCCCGTCATTCAATCGAGTGTTCATTACTCAAACTCCCTCTCATTGACTGATGATAATCAATTGTTTAGCAACACCATCAATGGGGAGCGCTACTTTCACCTCATTGCACCTTACCGGGATAGCTATGGGTTAAATTGGTATATCAGTGTCTCTATTTCAGAACATGAGCTATTGGGGAAAATGCTGGAAAGTCAGCAAAACAGCTGGGCGATTGGGCTATTGATCAGTGTTATCGGTATTTTGCTCGGTCTGTTTGCTTTTAACCGCGTGGTCATGCCAATTACTTCTACAGCCAACTCTGCTAAACAACTCGCCCAAGGAAACTGGGATAGTGAACTACCGAAGCCAGGTAATATCTACGAGACCTCAATGCTTGTACATGCGTTTAACGACATGGCCAGCAACCTTAAAGCTTCCTTTGAGGAGATAAGCTTCCAACTACTCTATGATTCATTAACCAAACTCTATAGCAGAGAAGGTTTGACGAACACTTGCGATAAGCTGGAGCAATTAAACGGCTGCCTTATCTTGATTGGCATAAATAAGTTTCGTCACATCAACGACAGCATGGGGCACTTAAGTGGTGACCAACTACTAGTGATTATTGCTGAGCGTATCAAAGCGACTTTTGCTGATGATGCATACCTTGCTCGCATCGGTGGTGATGAGTTTGCTGTCTATTTACCTAAACCACAAAACAATGAGAGTATCTCGTTGGCAATTGGTCGAATTCAACAAATGTTTGCCTCGCCGTACAGCATGGGGCAAGAAAGTGTCATTATTCAAGCCTCTCTAGGCATAGTGCAAGAAATTGATTCTGCCAGTATGACCACTTGGCTACGCAATGGCAGTATTGCACTAAGTAATGCCAAGCAAGATCAAGCCTCTGTTAGCTACTACAAACCGGAGATGGCAGACATCTCGCGCAACAAGACTCGTATGCTAGCAAAAATTAAGATCGCAATTGAGGCACAAGAATTTGTTCCCTATTATCAACCGATCGTAGATATACAATCAGGCAAAGTGATTGGAGCAGAAGCACTGGCACGCTGGTTATCGCCAAGTGATGGCTTAATCTCACCACTAGAATTTATCTCAATTGCCGAGGAAAGCGGTTTTATTTCCGCTATAGGCAGACAGATACTGTCTAAAGCTTGTCATGATGCGGTAGAAGGTATGCAGCAAGGTAAATGGAACCATGACTTCCACTTACACGTTAACTTATCGGTTAACCAACTTGCTCAAACAGACTTAATCGTAGAATTGGAAACCATTCTTGCCGATTCCAAGCTACCCGCAAACAATCTAACACTGGAAATCACTGAATCACGCCTAGTGGATAATGACCCAGTGACGATTCGTAATATGCAGGCGATCCGAGATTTGGGTATTCAGATCGCTATCGACGATTTCGGTACCGGCTATAGCTCACTGGCTTATTTGCATAAACTGCCATTCGATTGCCTGAAAATCGATCGCACTTTTATCAATAAACTGGATATTAATAATCTGGAAAACTCGATTGTGGCGGCAGTCATCAACATGACCAAGGGGATGGAAGTCGACATCGTCGCAGAAGGGATCGAGACGACAGAACAAGCTGAATTACTCAAGCAACTTCTCTGCCCACAAGGACAAGGCTTCCTCTATAGCCGACCAGTTCCATTTGAAGAATGGCCAACAGATTTAGTAAACATGAAATCATAATGTGCAATATCTGGTGAAATAGCCGCTATATTGGGCTGACACTCACTAATTTGATTCTTATACTTAGCTCAAATCACAAATTGAGCTAAGTATAATGATAACTAAAAATTTGCCCCTCACCGATCTACACCGCCACCTAGATGGCAATATCAGAACTAAGACCATTTTAGAATTAGGCCAAAAATTTGCGGTTTCTTTACCCGCATACGATGTTGCTAGTCTGACTCCACATGTCCAAATTGTCGAAGCAGAACCATCTCTGGTAGCTTTTTTATCTAAATTAGATTGGGGGGTATCAGTTCTTGGTGATTTAGATGCATGTCGCCGCGTTGCCTATGAAAACGTAGAAGATGCATTAAACGCTCAAATTGACTATACAGAACTGCGTTTCTCACCTTACTACATGGCGATGAAGCACAATCTATCCTTGTCCGGTGTTGTAGAGGCTGTTGTTGATGGTGTTCAAGCGGGCGTACGTGATTTTGGTATTAAAGCAAACCTGATTGGTATTATGAGCCGCACGTTTGGTACGGACGCCTGTCAGCAAGAACTCAACGCAATCCTAACGCACAAAGATAATATTGTTGCTGTTGACCTCGCTGGTGATGAGCTCGGTCAGCCAGGCGAACTGTTCGTAAAACACTTTGCACAAGTAAAAGATGCAGGGCTTCATGTTACCGTTCATGCTGGTGAAGCGGCTGGAGCGGAAAGTATGTGGCAAGCAATTCGCGAACTAGGTGCAACGCGAATTGGTCACGGCGTGAAAGCAATTCACGACCCGAAACTGATGGATTATTTAGCAGCAAACAAGATTGGTATTGAATCTTGCCTTACCTCTAATTTCCAAACCAGCACTGTCGAAACGTTAGCAAATCACCCACTTAAACAGTTCCTTGAACACGGTGTAATGGCATGTATCAATACCGATGACCCAGCAGTAGAAGGTATTGAATTGCCATACGAATATGAAGTAGCAGCGCCACAAGCTGGCTTATCGGCACAACAGATCCGCCAAGCACAGATCAATGGCTTGGATCTGGCATTTATTTCTGACACCGAAAAACAGCAATTAAGAGTACAAGCAGCTAAACGCTAAACGCATTCAGCCAAATAAAATAGACAAAAGCCAATACCATGTATTGGCTTTTTGCTATCTGACCTCAACTCAACGTCTAAGCAACACACATAAAAAAACCGTTCATCAGCGGCAAGAAGCGGATGAACGGTTAGTTAATTAGACGCTTATCTTAAAGGCACTAATGCATTTTTAGATTGAGTAGTAAGTAAATGAGTTATCTTGAACGCACTTTCCTAACTCGAATTTCTCTACCGGTTCAACGATTTCATCTTGAGCGGCGATAGTTTGTAGCTCCCACTCGCCCAATTCATGAGTTTTCTTCACTACCGCGTATGCGGCTTCATTACAGTGTTTAAATGCTCGAGCAACCGACCACTCTTTCAGCAATCCAGCTGTAAACAAAGATGAAATTAAGTCACCAACTCCAACAAGAGCTTTATCGAAATCTAATTGAGGGCGCTGCACGATATAACACTGATCATCAAATGCTAGCATCATTGAGAACTTATCATCCGAAATCGAATACAAGTGTTTAACCAATACGATTTGCGGACCTAAAGTTAATGCCTTCTTACAAGCAGCCACAGCGTCATTCAGGCTATTAATTTCCATACCAGCAAACTGACTCAGTTCAAACTGATTTGGCACAATAACATCCGCCATAGGCATCAAAGTATCTAAGATATACTCTGAGATACCTTCATTAACAATGCAGCCTTTGTCTGGTGCACCCATCACGGGATCGCAAACATAAATAGATGCAGGGTTGTAGCTCTTCACCTTTTTAACCAGCTCAGCAACCATCTCACATTGCTCAACACTGCCCTGGTAACCAGTTACCACCGCATCACATTTTTTCAATGCACCAATGTTCTCTAAACCTAGAGTTAATTCTGCTATGTCTGAAGCCGGAAAAGCATGACCCGTCCAACCCTCAGCATATTGGGTGTGATTGGAAAACTGCACTGTATGTATAGGGAAAACTTCAAATCCCATACGTTGTAAAGGAAAAACGGCTGAGCTGTTCCCTGCATGACCGTACACTACATGGCTCTGAATCGAAATCACACCGCGCATTTATTTAAACCTCTTAACTTAATAGCTGTGAAAGAATAATCACCACACCGCAAGTTGCACAGAGCACCAGCATGACATTACCACCTGCCACTTTGTAGTAACTTGGATTTACGTTTATTTGTCGTGATTTAAACACCATCGCAACTGGTAGGAATATAGCTAGGATAACCAGCGCAATCGCTGCATAACCTAGAGCCATAATGAAACCTTCCGGATAGAACAAAGCAAAACATAGAGGTGGTAAGTAAGTAACAAACGCTACTAATACTTTATTACCGTTAAGTTTTTCTTTAGTTGTATCACGGATGAAGTCAAACAAACCTAAGCTAACACCCAAGAATGAAGTGATTAGTGCTAGGTCAGCAAATAGACCGATTATTAGTGAAAGCTGTGAGCTCTCCAATGTTGCTGATAGAGACACGATCAGCGCATTTAAATTTGGATTAGCGGTCAATTCAGATTGAGATACCACGCCAAGTGTTGTGAATAACCAAAGAATATAGATTACAAATGGTACGCAAGAACCAATATACATCGCTTTCTTAAGGTTTTTGGTATCACCACCTAAGTAAGAGACAATTGCAGGAATACTTCCATGGAAACCGAAAGAGGTAAAGACAACCGGTAGTGATGTTAAGATCAGACCATACTCGACCGGCATACTGGCGAGGTACGCACCGCTTACATTTGGCGCAAGAGACATAAGTACAACGACCATTGCACCTAACATTAGTGCAAATAAAACTCGGTTTACTTTATCAACCAAGTAAGTGCCAATGGCTACTACACACGCAACTAAGATTGCGAAGATAATCGCGCCTAGAGATGTTGGAATCTCAATTGAGGCAATAGTTCTAACACGTTCTGCAAGTTGAGTACCACCACCGGCTATATATGCAGCGGAAAGAGAATAGAACAAAAATAGCATTGCGAAACCGGCAACATATTTACCTTTTTCACCAAGAAATTGCCTTGCCAGTGTATGCAGTGTTGCGCTGCTGTCGGCATACTGATGAACTTCCAGCATTAGCATCGCGGTATACGTCATTAATGCCCACAAAGCAAACAGAATGAGACATGAAACTGTGTAACCTAATCCTGCAGAAACAATAGGCAGAGATAACATCCCAGCACCAATTGAGGTGCCAGCAATAATCAGCCCGCTTCCTATTATTTTAGACGCACCAACTTTCGTGCTGGTGCCGTAAGACATGCTCTTTTCATTCATAATTACTGTTCTTATTCACGTTATTCATTGAAATTGGAATGCTTGGATGGGTTTTGTAATCAAGATTAATACTACCCAATAGTGCTCAAGTTACTTAATCAGATGTCTACATCTTATTTCCTAACTTCTATCGTCTCCCAGCGCATTCATTGCGCTTAGTCGTAGCTACAGCTCCGACTATTTTAACCAAAGGACGATTCGGCAGGTTAAGCCATTAGTGTTGAGCCTATTTAATCCATCTAAATTTGGAAATATTTGATTTCATATTTCCTTTCAGCATTTTCAATTAAAATTTATTTATTAAACGAAAGAAACACCTTGTTAGGTTATCCGACGTTATATTTCGTAAAAAAAAACACACACAGATATTTTATTGATTATTTTGATATTCGACGCTTTTATATTTTAATAATCAGACCGAGCTACATTGAAAAAAATATATTTTTTTGATAGGAAAATCGCTAATAAGTGATATATATTGCACTGAAAGTACAAAAATGGTGTTTAAGTCACATTTTTATTGTGTAAAAAATAATGAACAGCCGTGAGCAATCGCGCTTACTTTTGATAAAATACCAATTGTAAAATACCATCCTTGCTATAGTGATTTTCTCAACTAACTGGTATTAAACAATATTTACATTAATCTATAAATCTAACACTAGCCAAGTTCGCTCAATACTAATCGTCCTCGATAACTCTAAATCAACCCAATCCTTTGTCAGCGCGAACATTACACTAACTTTTAGGGTAATCATGCCGCCAGATTAATTAACCATAACCACCAATTTTGTTCATTACTACTTCATTTTATCTGTAAAAAAATGACAATTAAGGTTCACATCGTAAATGCCCCCAATCAAGGGGAGAGCCTAATAATAAATACAAAGCACCATGCTAACAAATCAACTTATTAGTTGAATTGATGGCAATTTTTTATCTTCAGAACGTGTATTTATGACAAACATCCGACTTACAGTTCTAATTAGCACCTAATGGGGCACACCATCCAAAACGGAACTCTTCTGAGCATCTATAGCATGTTCTTTTTCTTTGAACGTATCGGACTAGGGAGGAGGATAAGCCACAGTCAGTAGAAGCGGGAGGTCTAGTCTAGTTATCCCGTCGAGTTTAGTCTTCTAATATATGATGTGATAAAGTATCAGCTTGCAGCTGTTAAACCAGTCTTGCGTCAATTGGGACCCATTCTGAGTTAAAACAGTGCTGCATTTATATGCAAACAAGTGCTAATAACTAACAAGGTGTCTGCAAATTCCACGTCAAACACCACGATACCAATAACTCGGTTTAATCTTCAGTATGTATCAAAATAACGCTCAAAAATTAATTCGAATCATTTGGATTCAAGTTGCTCTATTCGCTTTTTTACTCTCAGTTTTTCGCCAAATATTTACTTTTTCAGTCGGTGATATTTCTACGATATCGACTGTTTTACCTGACTACTTTCAATCGATCATCATAGGTCTTCGCTTTGACTTGCGAGTGGCTACTATGGCTTTTGCGCCATTGTTTCTTATTGGTCTTCTGCTCGCTGGCAGCAAATATTTCACATACGTGAAACGCAGCTTGCTGGGCTACAGCAGTGTCATTTATTTCTTAGCTGCCGCGGTATCCATCGGTAACTATTACTACTACAAGACTTACGGCAACTACTTTGACATTTTTGTATTTGGATTAGTCGAGGATGATACTTCTGCCGTATTGCTGACTATGTGGCAAGACTACCCAATACTGATCAGCTTTCTCATATCTATTCTCATTATGTTAGGCGCTACAAAAATAATTAAGTACCGCTGGAAAGCCATCGATTCGTTTTCTTGGCCTAAACGTAATTCATTCGTTACCGCCCTATTCGTACTTATCACTATCAGCGTCTATTTTGTATTGGCTCGAGGTTCAATCGGCACTTTTCCACTCAAGCAATACCATGCCAATGTCTCCAGTTACGAAATTTTAAATAAAGCGACACCAAATGCATTCTTGGCATTAGATTGGGCTCGCAGTAACCATAAAAAAAGCGCGACATTTAAGCCGGTATCAAAACTAGAATATGAACAGCAAATGCAGCAAGTTCTTGGACAAGTTAGCCCTATTTACCACACAAGCAAGAATGGCTACCTAGAAAAGAACCAACCTCATGTTGTATTCGCATTGATGGAAAGTATGGGAACTAACCTACTTACCGAAGACAACAATAACGGAACCGATTTGCTCGGCGCTCTTCGACCTCATTATGAGCACGATTTTAGCTTTGAGCGCTTCCTATCCGGAACAGATGGAACAATCAACAGCATAGTGATGATGCTTTTCCACAGTAATATCGGCTCAATAAGCCACGGTAGTGAACAAAAAACCGTTTTACCTGACACAGCGTTCTTACCTTATAAGAAAGCGGGCTATCAAATCGTCTACATTACTGGAGGCAGCCCTCTTTGGCGTAATCTAAAATACTACTTGCCGATTCAAGGTGTCGATAAGTTCTATTCGGAAGATGATATTTATCAAGCATTCCCGGAATCGATAGAACACGCCAACACTTGGGGGGCGACAGATGAATATACGTTTAAATTCGCAGAAGACATTCTTAAGAATAGTTCACAGCCAACGATGATTATGGTGCAAACACAAACCAATCATCCTCCGTATCAGATCCCAAGTAATTACACACCCAACAAGATTGAAGTTAGCGATCATGTAATGAACAAAGTATCGCTTAATGAAGATAAATCGAAAAAGATTTATGAGACTTATCAGTATGCGGCAAACTCGCTAGGTGAGTTTATAACCGATATTAAAAACACCGAACTGGGCGATAAAACGATCATAGCAGCCTCTGGGGATCATAGGCTCCGTGACTATTCGATCTCTCTTCCAGCAGATCTTGGTACCGCCCATTCTGTACCTTTTTACTTATACGTCCCTGAGCCCATACTTGAACACAGTTCTTATCAGTATCAAAAAAATAGAATTGGCTCTCATCGAGACATTTTCCCAACACTGTATGCTTACAGCCTCTCGGAGGCGGAATATATCTCATTAGGCGGTCGTAACTTACTCGCTGAAACAGATATACAAACACCTTACGCATACAACAACGGCATAACCTTGACCCAAACAGGGGCGACATACAATTCTAACGAAGAGGTTATCTATCCTTGGAAAGATGACGAGGGGTTGTCCGTTGAAACAAAGGGGACTCCGAACCCAACACCGCACTTAGACGAAGAATACATTAAGCTGCAAACCTTATTCATTAATGCTCAAATTAAAGGTTTCAACGCGGAATAGAACTACATGGTGTGAGGGGAACGTCGTTCCCCTCACACCATGAAACATCACAATCAAAGTCACTACGGCTTAAAAGCCAATTCCCCGTCGCTATATACCCTCCCCATTTGCTGAGCCAGCAGAAAACCAACCACAGAACATCGCCACTATCGCGTCAAATAATATACGTCCTGCAAAGCAAGACAAAGAAATGCAGTAACTCTTCTCATCCATCTATTAAATAGAGAAAACACACCGTGAATGTTTATATTCATCATTCGCTTTTAAGGGCTTACGATATGCCTTACGTTTTCTAAATTGTGGGGAAAGGCAACACGCCAACGAAGTCAATAAGAATGGATAGAACGCCTTGTAGCTTTGGTTAGGCAGCCCAAGTCATTAATGACAGATATCCATCTAAAAGCCTTTATCTGCTCGTGATACCACCACAAAAAAATAGCTTATCTAACCGCTTGAGGTTCAATAATGTGGCATCCCTTTAACTCGCATTTTTCATGGTAACGACTCTGCGTGCGATAAGAACTACGACGATAAATAGGTTTTCTACTTAAGGATAAAACAAGGTGAGAGCTAACTTAAGGGTTGTCCATGTTCAAGCACTAAACATGGTATTAATATTCTCAGGTATACAAGGAGGAGCTTTAAGTTTCAGATACGAAAAAGCCCTGCTATTGCTAGCAGGGCTTTTCGAATGTGGCGGAGAGATAGGGATTTGAACCCTAGGTGGGCTATAAACCCACGCCGGTTTTCAAGACCGGTGCTTTAAACCACTCAGCCATCTCTCCACGTTCTGTCATCATCAGATTAGTACACTGACGATGTTATTACTTGCTATGCAAATAACGATACCTCTTGTCTTCATTTTTTAATATGAAAACGAAATTAAAGCCTGGCGATGTCCTACTCTCACATGGGGAGACCCCACACTACCATCGGCGCTATTGCGTTTCACTTCTGAGTTCGGCATGGAGTCAGGTGGGTCCGCAACGCTATGGTCGCCAAGCAAATTCTTTAATTCGGAAAGCTGGTTTCTCTAAAATAGAGAGTAAAGTTCTAATACACATTCAATGTTCTTGCATTGAGTCCACAAAACCCCTTGGGTGTTGTATGGTTAAGCCTCACGGGCAATTAGTACAGGTTAGCTCAATGCCTCGCAGCACTTACACACCCTGCCTATCAACGTTCTAGTCTCGAACAACCCTTTAGGGCACTTAAAGTGCCAGGGAGAACTCATCTCAAGGCTCGCTTCCCGCTTAGATGCTTTCAGCGGTTATCGATTCCGAACTTAGCTACCGGGCAATGCCATT
>NZ_JAKJTB010000030.1:0-47820 GCF_050337565.1 Vibrio kasasachensis
GTCTCAGCAGTCTCAGCAGTCTCAGCAGTCTCAGCAGTCTCAGCAGTCTCAGCAGTCTCAGCAGTCTCAGCAGTCTCAGCAGTCTCAGCAGTCTCAGCAGTCTCAGCAGGGAGAGGACACACAATTGCAAGAACAGGGTCAAGTAAAACCTGGCATAAAAATGAGCGAAACTGACGAATCGGGCAACAAATCTGACCCAGAAAATACATTAGGCATGGCAGAGCCTAGCTCATCCGAACTGGATAGCGAATTTAAAAAACTCGAACAAGTAGAACTCGCACGCGACCCAAGTCAGTTGCTGAAAGCACAATTTCTATTACAAGCAAAGCATAAAAATCCACCACAAGAGCCAACAAAACAATGGTAACTATTACTCTTCGAACTCTCTCGGCATTTGGGCTAATTTTCTGCTGGTTATTTAGTATGCCTTCATACGCTGCAAATCTTATTGCCACAGTCTCTACCAACCAAGTGACTAAAGCCGAAGTATTTCAACTACGTATCATTTTTGATGACAAAGTCGACTCAGACAGTCTTGATCTTAGTGTTTTAGAAACATCGTTTTTTTTGGGGCAACCTAGTTTTGGCACTTCTTTAAATTATGTCAACGGAAAGCGCAGCAGTAGCAGTGAATGGACTATTGCTTTAAAAGCAAAGTCGCTCGGTACCACTACTATCCCCTCTTTTAACGTGGAAGGAGCTTCATCCAACCCAATTTCTATCCATGTTAGCCAAGATACTGATTTACCAAACCAAGATGAGCTTGCTGAAATACAAAGCCAACTTGGCAAAGACACATTATACCCAAACGAAAGTACCCAACTAAAGACTCGTTTGGTGATTAAAGCAAACGCTAGACGCTTGCAAAACGTGCAAATATTCCCGCCGAAAAGCGCGAGTTTCACTGTTGAAGAATTGGGACAAGCGAATCAATACCAAAGTGTTATTAACGGTATCGAAGCAACCATAGTCGACCAGACATTCACGATTACAGCAAAGCAAGCAGGTATACACACGTTAAGTAGCCTGGGTTTCGATGCCACTTTCGTTTTTGGTAACAATCGAACAGGCACCACTAAACTTTTACCGGTTCAAATAAACCCCGAACAATTTGAAATTACCGTCAATGAACAGCCCCAAGGTTCCGGAGGACAGTGGTTACCGACACAAAATTTGGTATTAACTCAGCAGTGGATTGATGCGCAAGACAACAATATTGTTGAAAACGACCAACAAATTATCGTCGCTGTTGGTGACTCGATAACAAGAGAATTAACTCTGATTGTCCAAGGTTTGAAGCCTGAGCATTTTCCCACGCTGGCATCAAACTACCCAGAATCAGTCCGACAATACGCAGAAAAGCCTCAATTCACTTCGCTCAAAGATGGCAGCACACAAATGACGATAAAACAGGTGCTTATCGCGCAGCATGCTGGAGAAGTCGTCTTGCCATCGATTGATGTCGAGTGGTTCGATACCCAATCAACAAGCTTTAGAAATAGCCAAGCTCAAGGAATAAAGCTAAAGATTGAACGTTCAAATGAAGTATTAAATGCGCCTTTATCCGTACCAGAGAACCCAATTGCTATAGATACAAATGATGTCTCCAACCATTGGCTTTATTTGACAGTGCTGTTTGCGACACTATGGCTAATAACTCTCGGTTGGCACATTAAAACTAGGAATACGACCTTCAAAGGCGGTAGTAATCAGGGCAAGATAGATGGCGAAGTTAAGCAGATACTCGAGGCATTATCAGCTAGCGACAACGCGAAAACACAGCATTTGACTGGTCAGTGGCTTGCTAAAAACCGAAACAAAAACGAGCAACTCGCTCAAGAGATTGAAAGTGAGCTTAAGCTAATGGCTTCAGCCCAATACAGCAACTTGAATGTTGATTGGAATAGCAAAAAACTTATTCATTACATAAAAAAGCTCAATAACTTTCGCTCATCTAATGAAAGCAGCGCAAAACTGTCCAAACTTTAAGCATATAACATGTTATATCAGGAATACTTTTTGCTTATTAATTTAGAATAAGCGAAGCTTTGTCGCTTATGTCATTATTCTCCTATAATTAAGAGAAGTATAATTCGCGGTAATTCAAAAAGGAGTGCCATGTCTGCAATTAAAATAGAGCAATTAGACAATTATTATCGAATTCTCTACTTTGATGGGGAAAAGATAGCGGAACTCAAAGTCTCAGCTGAAAATAGGAAGGAAGCCATAGATATTTTAAAGCAGTACGGATATTCCGCTAGCGATGTTTATTCAATATGCCCATAGAAAGGTTACCTATCGGTTGCCTTTCTATTCCATAATTTCGGTTTATTCACTAAACCCTGATATACAATTTCTACCACTAGCTTTTGCCGTATAAAGTGCTTTATCTGCCTGATTATAAAGGACATCAAAGTTGAAATCATCACGCAGCATAGTAGTAACAGTGTAACCAACAGAAACCGTTAGCACCCCTCTTGTCTCATTATCCGCATGTGGGATAGCTTCTTCCACAATACTTGAACGGATCAGTTCTGCAAGATTCTTCACTTTGTTCTCATCTTGATTTACAACTAATAGCGCGAATTCTTCTCCTCCAATACGACAGAAGTTTTCATTCGACTGCGCCGCAAGTTGCTGCAAAACTCCACCTATCCTCATTAGTGCTATATCGCCTTGCATGTGTCCATAAAAGTTGTTGTAAAGCCCAAAATGATCAATATCAACCAATATCAGCGCAAAGGTTTCTTCTTTACCACTAGGATCTGCACAAATACCCTCCAGTACAGACTCCAGCATTCTGCGATTACCCAACCGTGTTAACGGATCCATTTTTGCCATGATCTCAAGCTGTTCGTTCGCTTGCTGTAGCTCCTTCGTTCTGGCTTTTACTTCAATTTCTAGTGTTTCGTTAAGAACATGTACTGCTTCTTGCGCCCTTGTTCTCAACAGCACTTCCGTTAAGTTTGAGGCAAACATGCGTATAACTTCGCGCAGTTGGTGCGTTAATGGCGAACGACGAATCAAGTTATCGGCTGCGATCATGGCTATAGATTCACCACTACTGCTGGTTAACATTGTCATCGCTGTCCAGCCAAATCCAACAATATGAAAGTCATGATAAATGGGTACAGACTCTACAAAAACCACTTCATTCGGATTGCGACGAGCATTATCGACAATTGTGAGATCAACCAGTTCAGAGCGGTAGTATGATTCGTCTACCACATTACCATGGATATCCGTCCCCCAAGTACCTTGCATATAGGAACATTTTTCGTCAGTCAGAAATACCGCTAAACGATCTATCCCCAATCGATTAATTCCGAATGTAACTGCCGATTTACATACATCACGTACCGTCATGCATCGTGATAGCTCAACCATGCTCGCATGTAACATGCGAACATTTTGTTCTTGACGTTTACGAATATAAATCTGGGAAAGCAACGAACCAAATGACTCCAGCATTTGTTTTTGAAATGAAGTGATCGCCGCGCGATTGATATAGTTGTCTAACGCAACCCAACCGATAGTATCTTCGCCATCTCGCAGAATAAGCATCCCGTTCCAGCCTTGTCCTATTACGGTGCCATCGTTATACAAAGGGGCATCTTCTAGCACAACTAAGCACTCTGTACCTTCAAACAATGCATTGATATAGGCTTCTTCCAGCTGGTTGAGATCGTATTGAGTATGATGTATATCCGTTGTTTTACCTTCTTCATCCGTGCCATATGTGCCACTAAAACAACGTTTTTTAATATCCAGCAGCATTAGGGCTGTTCGGTCAAAGCCTAAATGTCCACGAATGGCCTCAACTGCAAAGCGATGTAGCTCATCTAAGGTTTCGGGGTTGGAAATATCAACAGCAATTTTTTGTACTAACTTCATATCCTCGATGAATTCGTCTCGTTGATGAATCACATCAAGGTATTTGGCTTCTTTCATATCACGTTGTCGATACTCTCGGCTTGCTTCCAATTCAGCTCGGATACATTGCCATCTTGAGGAAATAATTTGGAGAAGATCTAGCGAATTCCCTTCCGTCGCCTTTGTTATCATTTCGGAATTTGCACGTTCAATAATTAAGTAGGTTGGCGATTTAGAGTAGTTGTCGATGACAAAGACGTAGGTATTTAGACCGCTATTTTCAGACGGTTCTCGTTGGCAAGCCGCGATTGAAATTGGGATCATTCCATCAGAAGTATCAAACTGTGCAGCCCATGACCAAAAAGTTTCAGGGTAACTTGCTGGCTCCATCGGTTCTCGTTGGCGATAAACGATCTTATTCGTGGCTAAATTATCTTGTTCAGATACGATGCAAATAGCCTTCGCTTCGATAATTTCATCAAGATAAGCAAACAGCGAGTTCGCTAAAAACTTGTGGTTTCTTGCTGACATGATGTCTTTTAGCAATGAGCGCGCAAACATAACAACCTTTATCTTTTATTGAAAATGGAAATTTCGCGATACAAAATTACCACCTCAACATAGGCAATCATATGAGATTTAAGACGTGCTGTTAACTCACTCGCAGTTCAATAGTATGAGCTTTTCCATTCATGATTCTAGTTGCAATTTTTTGATCTTATTTCCATTTTTGTTACTTAATTTCGCGTATTGAAATAAAAAAAACAGCGATCACTCATTCAAAAGTTTAACTTCGTACACCTTTGACTAAAATTAACTACTACTCACAGCCGCATTCAAAGGTTATGATTAACGAAGTTAGAACCTATACTAGCGCCGAAAACACTAATTCAGCGAAAATTACATGCTGGCTACGTTAAACATTTGATAACAGCTAAAAACCATAATGAAACTTTGGATATCAATCTTTCTTCTGATTTTGTCTGTGCCTGCAAAAGCACACATTGATAAAGTCACTGTCGACAAATCAAAGCGTCGTCTTTATTTAATCGACAACAATCAAGTCGTACGAGAGTTTCGTATCGCGTTGGGGAAGCAACCGATAGGACATAAAGTCTATGAGGGCGATCAACGAACTCCCGAAGGAATATACCGACTAGAATATGTTATGGAAGATTCCCAATTCTATCGTTCTATCCATATTAGCTATCCGAATACCGATGATATTGCTAACGCAAAGCGCCTTAATGTTCACCCTGGTGGTGATATAAAGATACATGGGCAGAAAAACGGTGAAATAAAATCCAGCAAATTTTTGCAAAGTTTTGATTGGACTGATGGCTGCATTGCGTTGACTAATGAGGAGATTGATGAGTTTCTTACTTTGGTTGAACAAGGGACTCCTATCGAAATCCTACCTTAATTTACAAAGCCGAGCAGAGCTCGGCTTTTCAAATTAGATGATCTCCCAACTATGGGTCATTTCTACGCCTTCACCCAACATTAAGCAAACTGAACAGTACTTTTCTAACGATGAAGCTGTCACTTCCTTAACCAAATCAGGGGCTAGGTTATCCCCTGACACTTCAAAATGAATATTGACTTGAGTAAAAATACGCGGCGGTGTATCTCGGCGCTCAGTGGTTAGTTTCGCAGTGCAACTGTGCACTTTTTGCTCAGCCTGTTTTAATCCATCAACCACGTCAACTGAACTGCAGCCACCAGCAGCCATCAATAACATTTCCATTGGGCTAGGAGCTGTTGCGCCACCATTCCCATCCATCACAATCGAATGTCCTGACTGTGATTGACCTAGAAACTTGAAATCCTCAATCCACTTCACTTCTGCTTGCATTCACTTTCTCTTCTTCAATATTGAGCGATTAATCTTGTGGGAAAACGACTCCCGTTTGACGGCGAATTTCCGTTTGTATTTTTGCCACCAGCAGCGAGCGCTTAGTCGCGCTAGGGTTTACTTTATTATTAGCAAGTTGCTCGGCAAAATCGAGCGCTTCATACAGCATTGGATTATGACTCTGATCCACTGTCAAATCTTCCCATCCTTGCCCACGCAATTTCTTGGTCACTTTCTGTCCGACAGAAATCATCTCAACTTGTAATATTCCATTCTCACCTTGAATTTCACTCGGAAGCGCCGAATCACTGGTTTTCGAATGCTGTAAAACAACCTCAAAACCTTGATAATTTAAAATCACACTTCCGCTGCCATCAACGCCAGACGCAAGCAGTTGTGCCTGCGCTTGTACTTTGTTGGGCTCACCAAACAACTCGATGGCGGAGGATAAGCAATAAAAACCGATGTCCATGATGGAACCATTCGCGAAAGCTGGATTAAACGTATTCGGATTTTCTCCAGCCAAATACTTAGGATAGCGAGAAGAATATTGGCAATAGCTAATAAATGCTTTGCTGATTGGACCTATGTCATCAAGCTGAGCTTTGAGGATTTTAAAGTTAGGTGTATGCATTGACATAAACGCTTCATACAGCAGCACACCATTTTCATCAGCAACGGCGAACATCTGCTTAGCTAATGCTTCATTGGCTGCAAGCGGTTTTTCACAGATGACATGCTTGCCTCCACGCATCATTTGCATTGCTTGAATAGCATGCAATGAATTAGGGCTAGCGATATAGACGACATCTATTTGATCGCTGTCTGCCAGCGCTTGTAAATCATCGAACAAAATCGGCTGAGGCGTTAATTGTGCGTATTTCTCTGCAAATTGCTTCGCACTCTCGATAGAGCGAGAGCAAACCGCTGAAAGTTGATAGCGACCGCTAATCAACGCAGCTTCGATGAACTGGTCAGTAATCCAGTTAGTACCTATAACGGCAAGTTTGATCATAATTCTTACACTGTAAAGATCACGCGAAGCGCGAGTAAAATAAGAATGATGCCAGAAAGTCGATCAATCAACTGTGCTTTGCTGCGAATTTTATTAATAAATCTTGGACTAGAGAGAAATAACGTAATCAGCGTGTACCACAGCCCATCAACCAAAAAAGGAGTTAGCACTATTATTGATTTACTCGTTACATCACTGCCTACCGCGATAAACTGGCTAAACAGCGCGATAAAGAACAATGCAATTTTAGGGCTAAGAATTGAGATGAAGAAGCCTTCTCTCGCCGATTGCAATAAGCTTGTCTGCTCACCCGATTCTAGTTTTGCCGCCACGCCGCCTTTTGATTGTAAAGCGTTGTAACCAAGATAGATCAAATAGAAAGCGCCCGCATAAGTGATGGTTTTGAAGAGCATCGGTGATTGTTGCAGAACTACAGCTAAGCCAATCAAGGTAATAAACGCATAAATTCCAATACCGAAAGCATGCGCCCAAGCAGTAACAAAGCCATTAGAGCGCCCACCAGCTAAACTGTGTTTTGCCACGACGGCTAAACTTGGCCCGGGAGACATAGCACCAAGCAAGCAAATCGTAAAAAGAGATAACCAAACTGTTGTTGTCATAATCGTAAATTGCGTTAGTTGAATTGTTGCTTGATAAAGTACCGCCAAATCGAAATGAATTGAAATCAAGATTTATCATTTGGGCTATGACTTTAAATCATACCAATCGATCGAGGTGATATTTGCATCACATTGAGCACGTTATCCCTCATCCACTCATGCCCCTTATCATGGTCAAACTTAGGATGCCACATCAACCAATACTGCTGGACCAAACATTCAAATGGCAATGGTTTATAAACTATTGCCGAGTCCCTAGCCAAATTCAAGGCAATATGCTCTGGTACAATCAACAACAGGTCGGTATTTTCGATGACTTTCACCGCAGTTGAAAAGAACGGTACCTTTACCGCAATACGACGTTGTAGTCCTTCCTCTTTAAGTGCCATATCAACATGGCTGTCTTTGTCACCTCCACCTGTTACTTTGAGGTGAGGAAAACTAACCACATCCTGACTGGACCAAGTTTTAATGTTACTGAGAGGGTGCTGGCTACGCATAACACAAACCGAGCCATCTTCACCCAGTTTGATGCTGGATAAGTTTGCAGGGGGCTCAGGCAGCATTGTAGAAGCTAGGTCAATACCGGACGATTGCAATTGATGGAGGTAGTCTTGCTGCCAAAGCCGGTAGCTAAAATCGACCAAAGGCGACTGCTGCCCCAGTACAGAGATCAATTGGGGAACGACAAATTGAGCGACATAGTCGCTAGAAGCAAACACGAACTCTTGCTTCCAAATCGCAGGGTCAAACGGTATGTCGTTGAACAGTGCGTCGGCTTGCGTCACGACCGAATTTACACGCTCTAACAAAGCCACGGCTCGCGGGGTCGCCACAAGCCGATTACCGCTTCTTACTAGAAGTGGATCATCACACAGCTCTCTTAACTGAGATAACTGCCGACTCACTGCCGATTGAGTAAGATTTAGTCGCACAGCGGCTCTGCTCACATGGCACTCTTCAAGCAATACTTGCAGTGAACGCAATAGGTTTAAATTAATATGACTAACCATGGGTTAAGGTATTAAAAAACTCTGTAAGAACAGTATGAGTAGTTAATTGGTACAGATCTGGAATATCGTGAAGCTCATTACGAATATTATTAAGTTGCTCCATGCTCGATGTCTCAACATACAGCATCATGTCGGTTTCACCGCTAATACCATGTCCCCATTTTACACCTTCAATATTGTATATTTGGGAAGCGTAAGCCTCACTGTGCTTTGTAGAGCTCGACGTATTAAACTTCAGAGCAAGATAAGCTTTAATAACAGCCGCGTCTGTTTGGGTTACTACATTGGCATGATACCCAAGAATAACGCCCTCTTTTTCTAAATTCTTTATCCGCGTTGTTACCGCTGAGCGCGATAAATTGACGCGCTTGGCTATCTCAGTTATCGACGCTCGAGCATCATATTTAAGCAACGACAGTATTTTGTCATCAAACTGGTCCATACGACTTAAATCACCCTTTCACTATTTGTTATATCTTTAAGATTAATCACACCCAACAAAACGTTTTAAGCCCCCGCAAAATGACGGTTTCTTACGTTAAAACAAGTCAAAGTGACGGTAATATTGCGCACTTTGCTAGGTGAACTAATTATTCAGTAGGCGTATTGTATAACTAACTGTGGTATTGCGCTAAAAGATATCAATTTTTGCATTAAAACCGTTATCCAGTCGGCAATTTGGTGGGTTTATTCGTCGATGTTTAGCGCAATTTCAAATATATGGAGTCGTTGGGTAATCATGTCGCAATTAAAAAAAGAAATTACGCTGTTTTCTGGGATAGGTCAGCTCACTATCACTTTGCTTGGTACTGGGTTATTTATGGTGCCCGCCATTGCCGCTGGTATTGCCGGTACTATGTCATTTTGGTCTTGGGTAGTACTGCTTATTGCTATCTGCCCTGTTGCTTTGACCTTTGCTGCTTTAGGTAAACGTTACCCAAGCGCAGGTGGTACAGCATTTTTTGTTCGACAAGCCTTTAACCAACGGTTTGAGAAAAGCATAGCATGGCTATTTTTGAGCGTTATTCCGGTTGGCGTACCCGCTGCGGTAACGCTTGCTGGTAGCTTCTTACAACCCATTTTACCAGATAACTTTAACCATATTCTCATTGCACAAATCATCACTGTCGCTCTATTGATGATAGTGAACCTTTCGGGAGCCAAAGTATCTGGTCAAATTCAAAGCATTATTGCTATCTGTGCATTCTCACTGGTCGCTGCATTTTGGTGGTTTGGTGACGTAACGTTCTCTGATGTACAAATGCCCTCTTTTGCAGATAATAACTGGGTGCTAATTGGCAGTGCTTTATCTGTTATGTTTTGGTGCTTTGTCGGAATAGAAGCCTTTGCTCATATGGGAGAAGAGTTTAAGTCACCGGAGCGGGATTTTCCGATCGCCATTGTTCTTGGATGTATCATTGCCGGTGTGACATATTGGGCATGCTCTGTTGTTGTTATCAAGTTTCACGCCTATGGAGACGCTCAATTCGATGCTGGCTCTATCCCTTTCCTTGCGGAACTATTGTTTGGTAAAGCCACGGTGCCGCTGATCAGTGCTATTGGCTTTGCAACTTGTTTTGCCAGTATTAATCTTTACACTCAGAGCCTTTCTCGAATGCTATGGGCACAAGCAAGAGACTACAAACCCACGAGTGCCCTTGCTCGTGTATCGCCAAAAGGTGTTCCATCTAATGCCACATTTGCTGTTGGGGCAGTATTACTAATATCCTGTTTTATCGGAGAAATAAGCCAGCTGAATCTAGAGTCATTCCTCAAATTAGCCAACGGTGTTTTCATCTTGATCTATTTCATGGCAATGCTCTCTGCCTGTAAATTGTTAACTGGTCCTGCTCGCATCCTCGCAGCTATTTCATTGTTTGTCTGCTTAGCCGTCATGGTGTGCTTGGGTTGGTCAATGCTATATGCGATTGTTCTGTTTACATTTTTAGTCTTCAAAACCAAATCAAAAACAGAACCAAGCATCGCTACGACCTAATCTCCTCTAGGCGCTGAACAAATTGCTTTGGCGTCAGTGCTCTCTGTTTCTTAAACATACGATTGAAGCTGGCAACGTTTTGATAACCAAGACGCTTTGCCACTTCTTCAATACCAACACCGCGACCAAGCAAACCCACCGCGATATTGCTTAATACATACCCCAACACATTGGTAAAATTCATGCCAACGGCATGCAAACGGCGCTGGAATTGCTGTGGCGATAAACCAACCAAACTCGAAACACGCTCCACGGTTGGGAATCCATAATGGCAGCTATAATTAATCACTTCATAAATTACTTTTATTTCATCACCAGCTTCTGGCATATTTAAAAATTCATCCAGTTCAGCAAAGCTCATCGCGAGAGGTGCTTTTCCCCTCATTAACTTTGATTGCGTCGTGAGTCTAAGGTCAGCTGGAAACCATACTTCTGTTTTTGAATGATTCCACTCTATTTCACAACCAAAATAGTCTTGATATTTTTTTTGGTTTGCTCTAGAACCTGGCAGCATTATTCGCATGGGAACAAAGTCATCACCGGTATAATATCGGATCACTTTGCACAGAAAAATCGCAGCTCGAACGCCATCATGTACCTTATTATTATAATCTATCGATGGATTTTGATAGGTCCATTTAATGATTGGACCACTTTGCGTAGCGACAAGATAGGCACCTGACTGTAAGCTCGTAATACCATAGTTAAGCCGACGAATCGCCGAAGCTAAATCAATACCTGAAAACAACCATCGAGCAACTGCGCCTAAATCTTTAGGGCTAATGTCACTGGCGACATCAAGAATAATGTCTGGGTTTCCACTTTTATGTTCCAAAGCTTGATACCAACGATTGACCTCTGATACAGGGATTAACGTCATCGGCTGTGCCAACACTGAGTCCGCTATGATCAAAGAGTTATCATCCAACCCATAACGTTGCATAACCCGAAAATGAATATTTCTCAGACCAAGAGCCCGAATAAATCGCACTTTTTCCATTACAATTTCAATCAAATATCAGTCAATATTGACTAAATGTGTCACATTAATACAGCTTAATCAAATCAATATCACAATCCTATGCGAAATTAAGCAGAGGATCATTACATGAGTTTAGTTAGTGTGCCATTTGTAGGCACTGGAGCAGACACAGCACTGCATATCGTTGCCACTATTGTACTCGTTGGTACTCTTGCTGCAGCAGGATACGGGTTTTGGCGCTTTCACGAACTGCCCATTAATAAGGCACATAGCAAAGATCACCATCAAATCGGTTTAATCACAGCGTTAACTTGGATTGGCTTCATTTGGCATTGGGTTTGGGTAATCGCAGTTATTCTCGCCTTTGTTGATATGGAGAAAGCCATCATCAACTTCCGAGACACTTGGCGCCATACTCCAACTAGTGACAACAACCAAGAGGACTCTCTATGTTAGAAGGCTTAGCTATTTGGGCTCTTTTCATCTACCTGCTTCGGTTTGTAGGTATGCCGTGGAACAAATACACTAAATCTTTCGCCTATTTGGGCGGAACGGGATGGCTACTTTTTGTCTGGGTGGGATTAATTAACTACACGCCTATGGATCTATCTGGTGGTTCTGTCGTTCAATCCCCTCATATACAATTAAGACCTGACTCGGTAAGCGTAAAAGGGAAAGTAACCAAAATCCACATCAAACCGAACCAGAAGTTGACTAAAGGTCAGTTGATCTATGAGATAGATAACACAAAATACCAAATCATGCTGCGCCAAGCACAAGTCTCGCTAGATGCGGCAGAAGTTGCGCTTAAGGTGTCCATCCAAGATGTTGAAATTTCAAAAGCAAATTACCAATCTTTAAAACAAGATCTACAAACAAGTATGGCCCAACTCGCGACGGCACAAGCTGACTACAAACTGCAGTTAAATACGCTTTCTCGTTACCAAAAACAAAATCAAGTAGTTAAAAATACCATCACTGAAAGTGACATCGAAAAACAGCAGACCACAGCTGTGAAAGCAGAGTATTCAGTGACAACTATCGAATCACAAATAGCGACCAAACGAATAGAGTTGGAAAAAGCGAAACTTGCCATTAACAAAGCAAAACTAAATATTGAGAGTCAGCGAAGTGATAAGAACACCGCTGAACAAAATGTAGCTAAAGCTCAATGGGACTTAAACAGTACTAAGATCTATGCTCCTGTCGATGGTTTTGTAACTAACTTTATTCTTCGCGAAGGACAACGTGTATCTCTGGTCCCTCGACTACAAATGTACACTAATGAAAAGTACGTGCTAATGAGAGTTAACCATCAAGCCATGCGTAATGTAAAACCAGGTCAAGCTGCGGAATTCTCGTCTTCAATTTACCCCGGAAAAATCTTCTCCGCACAAGTTGAAGGTATAGTCGAAGCCACTGGTGAATCACAAAGCAATCTGCTTGGTCTTGACCCTTCAGTTCGAAGTACCACAGGCAAGAACCTACAAAATAAACACCACTTTGTAAGACTGAAAGTAAATGAACCTGATGGTTATGACATACCCGTAGGTTCTGTTGGTTTGGCTTGGGTAAGCGCAGAAAAACCAAGTAGTTTACTTGCTTTTTTAGATGTCATTCGAGGGATCATAATCAGAATGAAGTCACAGCTTTACTTCTTTTACTCTATATAGATTAAATGAACACAACTGAAATAGTTTTTAAAATTATCAATAGCATTTTCATGATAATTGCAAATTGCAATTGCAAATTGCTTCAAAGCTGCATAATTGAGACAGCACAGCACCGCAGAATGTGCATTTACATGCATGAAAAAAGTGGCACATAAAATGCTACCTATAGATTGACCCTTATTAAGCCGAGGGTCACCTAGCCAACTGACGTTGTTAGTGAACCCTATTTGTTCACGATTAATATAGCCAATCACATCATTGTGATTGGCTTTTTTTCTTTTATAATATGTAGAGATTTGTAGCTCAGTGGAAGCTAAGCAGGGACTAACGCGTATTGTTGCAAGTACTGATTGATGAACTCTCTATCCGCACTATAAAAATCATCTAGTGGAATACATTCTGGGCTTAACCAACTAAATTCCTGCGCAGACTGTAGGTCACCCAAATTTGGCTCCACTCCAGTCCCAGCCCGAAAAATAACAAAATAAATACGTCCGCCTATCTCATTCTCTTTCGTGTAAGTAGCAGCATGGGACAATCCACTCAAGCCTGTCTCTTCCATCAGCGCCCTAATGGCAGCATCCGTTCCTGTTTCGCCAAGCTTAACCTTCCCTCCAGGAAACTCAAGAACCGTTCCTTTATCAGCGCGGTGGCACTTCTGGAGCAACACTTTACCTTGCTTAACCACCACGGCCATTGCCAAATGTTTCACTCAATTCTCCTTTGTTTCTTTCAATCGCATCTCGCCAGGAGTACTTATTATGTCCTTTAAGGCTTTATATCGTAGACACGATGACTTAGATAGTTCGACTTGTGTATGTTAGGCAATCAAAGTCAATAATACCCGTACATAGATAGCAAATTGACGAAATAAAATGCCACTTTCAGGCATTTTATCCATTTATAATTTAACTCAAGCGTCGGAAACTAGATAAATAATTTATTTTGATACAAAAAATAAATTCCTGTACTCAAATATAAGAAAAACCCAATCATGAATATAACAGCGTCAACAATATTGTTACTCAATGATATGTTGAATTTCTATCTTTAATATCGTTGTTCTTTGGAACAGTTTCCATTTACCAAAAGATACGATTTGTATGCTTGTCAATGTTAAATTAGCTAAGTTCTGCTTTTGTTCTAACCTGTCGAAAAGCCTGTATGCCACTTAAACAAATCAAACTATAACAAAGTAACTCAATCCCTTCTTCTACGATATTTTTGACTTCTCTAACATAATATTCGTTCATAACATCCTGCCAAAACGCCCCCATTCCATAGATGCGCGAAAACACGAGCAACAATACAACCCAAGCGATCATTTGTTTAACGGCATGAATCCGCAATAAAACTGCAAGTTGGTTCAACGTTTCTACCCCACCCTAGATGCATATGCAAGCGCAACTGTGGTGACCATTAAAGCGGGAAACAGCCAAAAACCATGGAATACCGTATCCAACCAATGATCGAGTTCACGAATGGTTAAGACGGAAAAAAATCCAACAATAAGAATTGTGGCATGACGAATGTGAGGAAACTTGTTTGCGAGCCTTAAAAACATAAGTGTTGTAATAATCAATAGTACAACTTGAACAATTTCCGTCACGGACGCTTCGCCGATGGTTGAGCCGTAATAGATAACATCGATACGAATACAAGCATTCACACACAGGCTAATTAATAGAATGGCTAATATATGTCGACTACAACTAATATAGGTACGCTTAGCCTCTTCCGAAATACCATCGAGATATCGCGCAAAACGTCTCTTAGTAGTACCAGACTTCATCGTGATTACCTAACTTATAAAGGTATGGTCTGCCCATGTGGGCAAACATGATATAAATTTCATAGTTTAATGCTAGACCAATATTTATCGGTTTGCTGACGTATACTGTAACTCGGATACCTGAGTATTTTGTTGCTTTGAAAGTGCCTCCAAGTCCTAGTTAAGTAGTAGTTTTCTTGATTATTTAATAATGCCATTACTAATAACATTGCTTGAAATCAATAAGCGTCAATAATGTTACGGCTCCACCCATCCCATAAATTAGATGTTACTAACCTACTATTCTGTAATTTTAATTTCGTTGCATTAAAATATTTGATTACAGCCTCACTACCTTCAGTAAAATCACTATTTTGCTAATACTTTTATACAACCTTTATACATAAAATAATCAATATCGATTTTGATAATGATAACGATTTACAGCTTAATGCCTAATTTACCGACTCAACAGCATGAAACACTATTCATTCATCGCTTGACAAGCACTTATCCCGATTAAATAGCGCGGTATAGAATAGCAATACTCGAAATGGGCGTACTTTCTTCGTATTACGCCAATTGTTTGACTTAGATAAAATCTGTCGCGAAATATTCTCAATTACCAATTAACAGAGCGAACTGATTTCGCTTTTCAGGGAAGATAATTTAATGAAGATAAGTATATTCGGAATGGGCTATGTTGGCGCAGTATGTTCTGCTTGTATGGCAAAGCGCGGCAATGACATTATCGGTGTTGATGTTTCCCAGGAAAAAGTTGCCATGATTGGCAGCGGTAAATCCCCAATCGTCGAGGAAGGGCTTAACGAGTTGTTAAGTGAAGGTGTTAAGCGCAACTTAATCACAGCTACTTCCAATTATCGCGAAGCTGTTATCAACAGCGACATCTCTATGGTTTGTGTTCCTACCCCTAGTCTAAAAAATGGCAACCTCAATACTGATTACATCAAAGAGGTTTGTAAGGAAATTGGCTCTGTAATCAAAGACAAAGACTCTCGTCATACTGTCATTATTCGTAGCACAGTCTTACCGGGTACCGTTGCCGACGTCGTAATCCCAACACTTGAGAAATACTCAGGCAAAGTCGCGGGTGAAGATTTCGGTGTAGGCGTGAACCCTGAATTTCTTCGCGAAAGCACGGCTATCTACGATTACGACAACCCACCAATGACTGTAGTTGGTGCTTTAGATGAAACGACAGGTCAAGTTCTTGAACAACTTTATAGTGATCTAGACGCGCCATTTATCTGTGAAGATATTGCCGTCGCTGAAATGATCAAATACAGCTGTAACGTTTGGCACGCTCTGAAAGTTAGCTTTGCAAATGAAATTGGCAGCATTGCCAAGTCGGTCAATGTTGACGGAAGACGCGTAATGAAAGTTGTTTGTGAAGACAAAAAACTGAACTTATCTAGCTACTACATGAAACCTGGATTTGCATTTGGCGGTTCTTGTCTTCCAAAAGATGTGCGTGCATTGAGCTACCGCGCGAAGCAAATGGATCTACAAACACCTGTAATCTCTTCAATTATGCAAAGTAACGATGAGCATATTGAACGTGCTTTTAACATGGTTGAAGATGCAAAAGTACGCAAAGTTGCGATGTTGGGACTTAGCTTCAAAGCGGGCACCGATGATTTACGTGAAAGCCCATTTGTTATTCTTGCAGAAAAACTTATCGGTAAAGGTTACGACTTATCGATTTTAGATAGAAATGTAAAATATGCTTCTGTTCATGGGTCTAACAAAGAGTACATCAACAATCATATTCCACACATTTCTTCACTGTTAGAAGATTCACCAGTGCAAGCGATTCAAGACGCTGAGCTCGTATTGATTTGTAACGGCGATGAAAGCTACAAGTCTATCCTTGGTGACCTTCCGCATAGTACTAAAGTTATCGATCTACACGGTCTTATTGCAGATACATCAGATACACAACAACAAGGAATCTGTTGGTAGTATTCAGATGAAGACAATCAAAGATCTCACAGGCTGGCTATTTCTATTTTGTTTCATCTTGGGGCTAGCCAGCCTCATGCCGCAGTCAGTTTTTAGTTCCGACCACCAAGACTTCATCTTAATCATCGGTGCGATTGGTATCTGGCGTTATAGCATTGGTTTCATTCACTTCATTCGTGGATGGATCTTCTTGTTTCTTGTTTTCCCTTTTCAAAGAAAACGAGCAGTAAAAGCGCTATCTGGTCAGCCTCCTTCTCATATCTATTTGATGGTAACGAGCTTTCGTATTGATGCGATAACAACCGCCAAAGTCTATCGTTCGATTATCGAAGAAGCGATTGTATCAAAGTACCCTACAACGATTGTTGCCTCTATCGTAGAGCAATGTGACGAACAGATAATGGCGGCTCTCTGGGAGGAATTATCACCACCAGAAGACCGTGTGTCATTACGAATGGTTCGGATACCGGGAACTGGTAAACGCGATGGTCTAGCCCATGGATTCAGAGCTATTTCTCGTGACATACCTGATGAGACTGCACTTGTTGCCGTTGTTGATGGAGACACAATATTACAACCAGGTTGCGTCGCTAAGTCCATTGGCTATTTCTCTCTCTATCCTAACGTAGGCGCACTGACTACTAATGAAGTCTGTGAAGTTGAGGGATCATATTGGATGAGCCAGTGGCACAAATTGCGTTTTGCGCAACGCCACATCTCTATGTGCTCAATGGCCTTATCCAAGCGAGTACTGACGATGACCGGACGTATGTCTATGTTTCGAGCTAGCGTCGTGACTTCGCATCACTTTATCGATGACGTAGAAAACGACCACCTCAAACATTGGCGCTTAGGTACATTTAAGTTCTTAACCGGTGACGATAAATCAAGCTGGTTTAGCATGATGAAGCAAGGATGGGACACCTTCTATGTACCTGATGCCATCATAGAGACCGTCGAGCATCCGCCAAATAAAAGTTTCTTTAAATCAGCTAAACAACTTATGTTCCGCTGGTATGGCAACAACTTAAGGCAAAACGCTCGAGCGACCTCTTTGGGTGCCAGACGTCTAGGCTTCTTCACCTATTACGTTATATGGGATCAGCGGATTTCAATGTGGACTAGCATTTTGGGGCTATCAGCTGCAACTTATGCCGCGTTCAAATACCACATCGGCTATTTGGTGGTCTATATCCTTTGGATATCAATTACCCGTACGTTCATTACGCTTCTGCTACTGACTTCGGGGCATAAAATCGGACCAACTTATCCATTAATGCTCTACTTCAATCAGATCTTTGGCGCACTGATAAAGATCTACGTTGTGTTCCGATTGAATCGCCAATCATGGACCCGACAGAAAACGACGCTCACGCAAGTTGACGCCTCTTTTCAAGCACGTTTTACCAAATGGTCTACCCGAATAGCGACATTCTCAGCTGTTAGCATATTTGCAGCAGTCATCGTCACTCTCGTGTAACTCACACAATAAATAACCAATATTTAACGGACAATCTCTTTAGGAATTTAACATGGCAGTTGATCAACCGGCACTAGTTCACGAAACAGAAGTTCAGCGCAGACACGCGCGCGTAAAAATTCCGGCTTCTATTGTTCTAGACAATAGCAACAACAAATCTTTTGAGTTAGACAACCTTTCATCAAGTGGCTTCGGTATCAATGATCAAGAAGCTGATTTCCTACCAAACCAGATTTATTCTGGTCGTTTAGGCTTCGACTTTCTTGACTTCAGCTTCAATGTTCCTGTGCGCTTTACTGTCGTTAATGACCCAGGTAACGGTCGTATTGGGTGTGAATTTCAAGATCTTGGTCGACAAGAAATTTCAACAATTCGTCTTATTATTACCAAGTATCTTTCTGGAGAAGTCATCCAAGCAGGTGACCTTCTATCTACCATAAACCGGGAGAACTTTGCTAAACCGCGTAAAAGCTCAGTTCAAGCGCCACTCTCTGGATTTGGTAAATTCAAAGGTATCTTCGGGACCGCACTATTTTTCTGTGTTGGTTTGACCGCCTTTAGCTATCTAGTTACCAACATTTATAATGTTTATTGGGTGGAAAATTCCACTTCAGCTAGTGTGACTCTACCTCATGACAACCTCTACACCCCGCGCGAAGGACGTGTATTTAGCCAGGTAAACGAAGGCGACAACGTTAAAGTTGGTGACACCGTCGCTACGATAGAATCCCCACTTTACGATCTAATGGAACCTACTCTTCTACGCTCAGACTTTAATACTGAACGCCTACAAGAAATATTGAAGAAAAAAATGATCATTGAAATCACAAGCCCTTGTGATTGCCGTGTGTTTAAAAGGCTTTTCACTAATGGACAGTTTGTTGGTAAATCAAATCCTATTTTCGGACTTGCTCCGATTGATGCAGCCCCTGTTATCAAAGCAAGCTTTCCATACACAAGTGTAAGTAAAGTAGACCTTGGACAAACCCTAGACTACTCACTTGCCGGAAGCTCCGATATCTTACAAGGCACCGTAAACAACATCGAGATGTTCACCAATGATACTGGTTCAGGCTTCGTAACAGTCGACATTACTCCTGAAACTACTATCGAAGATATGCGCTTGAACCAACCAGTAAAAGTCAGCACTCACCAATTTCGTTTTAATCCGTTTGTGAACAAGCTAGCTTCAAAAACTGGAGAATAACTATGTCTTTGCGTTTGGCTACCACAATACTGTGTGTCTCCTTAATTACTGGGTGTGTTATTGATGATGTCAATAACGCCCAACACCTTTATAAACAAGGTGAAAAGGAACAAGCTCAGCTTGCTCTTTCTCGCCTTGCTGATGAAGGTTACTTTGAGGCTAAGCTCGCGTTAGCTCGTCTATATTCCGATCCAAATGAAGCGAGTTACGATCCAGAGAAGGCTATAGAACTATATCGTTCGCTAAGCGACATATATCCAAATATAGATCAAGCTCTTCTGAGATTAGAAATGGCAAACGCAAGTGATGAAGATCTCCATGTTCAGCATCAGCGTCTATGGGAGCACCAACGGATCAATAACAATGCGTTGCCTTTGCTTGTATCTTTTTATCGTAGCAACTATTTAATCTTTGACGCTAATGACTTGGTACCAGAAATTACCTCGTTAATTGAGAATGATGAAACTAGGCTAGCTTTACGTTATACAACAAGACTTGGCAACGTTTCACAACTCTACCCTCCACTCTTGGAATTCTGTGAAAGAGAACAAAGTACAAATGCTGAAAATTGCGCCAAACTAGCCCTGCTTCAGGCTATGCACACCAATGATACGCAACTATTGTCTGAGTTTTTGGGTGATCTAAATACGCAATACCAATCCAAAGAGCTTGGTGCTGACCAAATTGCCAGTATTGCATCCATATCCAAACATCGCCGTTATGGTGAGCCTAACTACCCTCTTTATATTTCTATCGCAAATATTGTTGGTACAAGTCATCCTACTCTTTGGTATGACGCAGCTCGTGTTGAATATAATTCAATACAAAATGATTCCAACCGAATAAATCAACTTATTCTAGAAGCGAATACCCTAGCAGAAAACCATTTTTTACCCGCCTATATTTTTTTGGGGAATGTGTATAAAAATGGAAAAGGTGTTCCACAAAACAACGAACTAGCGGTTCAATATTGGAAGCAAGCTCAAGCAATACCAGAAGTCCAACGCCTTATTGGAGAGATGTATGTATCTGGCGCTTTAGGTAACGATAAACTCCAAGAAGGTGTTGACTGGCTTTTAAAAGCAGCCCGAAATGACGAACATCTCGCTTATTTAGAGCTAGCAAACGTATTCAAAAATGGTAACGGTATAATACCAAACGAAAAATACACCATCGTCTTCTCAGCTCTATATGCCGAATTTTCCGAAATTGTGGAAAATCATTCCACGTATACGATCACACCAGAACTAAAAACATTGATTAACGCTGAGCGCGCAGCTCGAAACGCCGCGCTCTCAGGTGTCAAAAAGGATATGACACCATGAGAAAACTAACCATTGCACTTGCACTGAGTGCAACTTCATTTGCAACAGCGGCGGAATACCGCCACTCTGTTCGTATGGTTGCCGACTCACAAACAACCAACACAAATAGTACACAAAAAGATAAAAATGCATTCAGTGCGGAGTATAGAGGTCGACTTAAGCACACACTGTCACCATCAAATCAACTTTATATGGATGGCAGAGTACTCTTCACAAATGACTCGGTTGCATACAATGCTTTCGACGATAGTACTTCCTTGCAAAGTACTGACAGCAGTGATCATGTCATCTTCCGTTTAAACGAGTTTTGGTGGCAATATGAACTTCTTAATTCTTTTGAACACAATGCAATAAGCGTCGGTTTAAAACGCATAAAACTCTCTCCTCATTGGATCGATGATGAAATTGAGTCTATCTCTTGGCAGTTAGAAACAACCAAAATGGATCTGCAATTAGGTGTTGGTGAAAAGCTATCAACCTACAACACAACAACGTCAATAAACGAAGAAAACGAAGGTAAACTCTTTGTCTGGACAGAAATTATAAGTGATTGGAAACCTTACCACCACTGGACAATTAGAGCACTTTACAGCAACCAACATAGCGATCTTGAACAAGCAGACGTAACATCGCTATATGCGAATGTTTTAGAAGGTGAATTATGGTGGATTGGAGCTGGCGTTGCACACAACTGGCAATCCATAGAAGACCCAACCAGTGCATTCGGATATAGCTTTGAAGCCATTAATTTATTTGGTAATGGTAAGCTCATCTCACAACAGAATTCAACCTGGGAGGACCGCTCAATCTCTGCTTTTGCATTGCTAGGAGGGGTTCACATGAAGCTGACTCAAGACCCGTTTTATCTAGGCGCAACATTTGCTTATGGTGAAGGGTCATCAGATGGAAAAAGCACCTTTTTCCAATCAGGTCTTGAATCAAACAAGAACACCTATGCCGGTAGCAGGGATGCTCTATATCAATTCAACTACGCATTTGATGCCGATCTATCAAATCTAATGACAGGCTCAATTTTCTCTTCTTATGAATTTAATGAAAGCTGGAGCTTAACTGGTGCCATTTCTCATTATCAAAGAGCAGACACCTCTGCCCCTATAGCGAGAAAGCAACGCTGGCTACCTTTGGAAGACGGACAAAAGACTCTAGGTACAGGCTTAGATCTTGAAGCGACCTACAGGGACAACAATTTATTCTCTTCTTCATTGAAAGGGCGGCTTCGCCTTAGAGCTTCTCATTTTTTAGTCGACGATAATATCCCGAATTTCCAAGATGAAACTCGTCTCCGTGCAGATCTAACTATAGAGCTATAGGTAACAAAATTTTGAGAATTTTATCACTAATTATAATCAATTTGCTTAGCGTTAGTTCATCAATTGCTAGCGATAAGCATACATACGTTGTAGAGCCTGTATCGGTGCAACCTTTTAGCGCGCCAGCACTACCAGATCTATCCATGTTTAATGAAGCGTACTTCTATGACAAGCTATCACTTTGGTCAACGCGCGCCAAGGTTTCTTTGGAGCGCTTACCAGAGCAACAACTAATTCGTCGCTTCCAATTAATTTCAGATATGGCTACGCAAGCTAAAGCTCAAGGCGGACTTCCCAAAATCATCGTTGTTCAAGATGGGTTGGCGACACTATCGGATATTTCTAAATCCTTGCCTGAAGCATTAGTCAAAGTTGAAGGTTCAAAAAACACTTATCTCGCACGTTACCCTATTGTAGTAAGAGGAGATGCAGCACTCCTAATTGGTAAGGGCGAAGAATTGCGGCTTTCAGAAGAAAAACGTTCATTCCTTGCTGGCGGAGGCGAATTTTTCATCTTATCTGGAGCGCTAAAGTCTTGGAGAGAATCAGAAAATACTCCCTCTTATTGGACAGGTGATAGAGACTCCTATCGCGCATTCTATAGCGCATGGAATGGTTCACGGACTTACTTCTACGATTCGACATTTGAAAGCTTGGGCTACTTTAAAACTAAGTCATATGGAGTTTCGTTAACATCTCAAAAAATTCAAGAAAAAGACCTAGCCCAAATGCCTTGGATTGACAAGAGTCGATCAACCGGTGTTTTAATGGGTAACAAATTCATTGATATATACTATGGTTTCTATTGCTACAAAGCCGAAGATGTCGTAATCATAGATAATGAGTATATTAAAAATATCGTTTACGGAATAGACCCTCATGATATATCTGAGCGACTTGTAATAGCTAAAAATAAAACATGGGGCACTATACAGAAGCATGGGATAATTATTTCACGCGAAGTAAACAATAGTTTCATCTTTGAAAACATCAGCTACGACAATAATCGTTCTGGGATAATGCTTGACCGTTCTTCGATAAATAACATCGTTGCAAAAAACACGGCATTTAATAATGGCGGTGACGGTTTAACAATACAAGAAAGCAACGATAACATTATTTGGAACAACCTATTTTACGACAACCGTGAGCATGGTATTAATGTACGAAATAGCCAGAACATTCACGCTATCGACAATGATCTAATTGCGAATGGAGGGTCGGGATTATACGCTCACATCGATGATCTTAAAGAGCATACGCATCGAGATCTTGAGCTAGACCCTTTCGAAACTAAAATTTCGCTTTATGCCATTGGTGGCAAAATAGTCGCCAATGCAACTGGGGCAATTAGCATGTCTAATTTTGAATACGCCACTATTGGAGAGGTTGCCTTTAGTGATAATGGCGCATTCTCAAATCGACCGTATCAAGGTGAATTAAAACCATTTCAATATCAGATCGATTCTGCGATTAGAAATGGTCAATCATTGATGATTCATAAATCTAATACAAAGATACAGGAGTAATAAATGGTTTTCTCTTCTTCCATTTTCCTGTTTCTATTTTTACCCATTTTTTTAGGTATTTATTATCTAACACCTTTCAAATTCAGATCCTGGGTAATATTGCTTGGAAGCTATAGCTTCTATGCATGGTGGCGAGTAGATTTCTTATTACTATTTATTGCGGTGACACTTTGGAATTATGTGTTAGCACAATTTATAGCGAAGGCATTGGTTTCGGGATGCGGAAAGTCCGCAAAACGATGGTTAATCATCGCGGTGTTCGGGAACCTATCTACTCTTGCTTATTTCAAGTACGCAGATTTCGGTATTAACAGCCTAAACTCTTTGCTGAACTCAATAGACGCCGCACCGCTACCGCTAGCGAACGTAATACTACCTATTGGTATATCGTTTTATATTTTCCAAGCAATAAGCTACGTGATTGATGTTTACAGAAAAGACGTACCTGTTACGGAGCGTCTGGTCGACTTCGCAGCATTTATCGCCCTTTTCCCTCAGCTTATTGCGGGACCGGTTCTTAGATATAAAGACATAGCAGATCAGTTTTCGAGCCGTGAGCACAACTTCAAGATTTTCAGTGAAGGCGTGCTGCTGTTTATGATTGGCTTCGCAAAGAAAGTCCTTATCGCGGATTCAGTTTCGTCTCTAGCTGACGCAGGCTTTGCATTATCTGAACCTTCTTTTATCGATGCTTGGCTCAGCGCCCTAGCCTACTCAATTCAGCTCTACTTCGATTTTTCTGGCTATAGCGATATGGCTTGCGGGTTAGGTTTGATGATGGGTTTCCGCTTCGTACAAAACTTTAACAAACCTTACGTCAGTTTAAGCATTACCGAATTCTGGCGACGCTGGCATATTAGTTTGTCTACTTGGTTGCGCGACTATTTGTATATTCCGCTGGGTGGCAGTAGAGGTGGTAGCTTGCTGACCTACCGTAACTTATTACTAACAATGCTTTTAGGCGGTTTATGGCACGGTGCAAACTGGACATTTGTATTCTGGGGCGCATTGCACGGCACCGCACTTGCCATTGAACGTTTAACTGGCTGGGCTACATCAACAAACAAGCTCCTACTTCGTTATAGCGTCACTATGCTAATTGTAATCGTAGGATGGATTTCATTTCGTGCAGAAAACATGAGCCAGGCTCTTGGTTACTACCAAGTAATGTTTGATTTAACTCAGTTAAGCTCAATTAGCTTACAACTGGAGATGTCCGCAAGGTCATTGTTTTTCCTCATAATAGGGGTTGCTTATATTCTTTGGGAAAACATAGATCAAAGAGGGAAAAACTTCCGATTACCAGTTTTGCAACCATTGAAACCAATCTTGATAGCCGGGCTATTCGGGCTAGCTATTAGTAAGCTGATTGCGTCAGCGTATTCTCCATTTCTCTACTTTCAATTTTGAGGCTAGATGATGAACAACATATCTTCATATATTACATCGCTGGTTTTTATATTATTTATTGGGCTCGTTGGGGCAGCTAATATTTATTCATTACCTAAACAAGCAGTTGAAGGAAATAGCTTCAATGGCGAACGAACACGTTTATTTGAAAGTCGCTATGATGAAAATGCAGTACTTGTAGATTGGTCGAAAAACTTCTGGGGCATGCTCGACTACGTCCTTCTCGATGAGGGATTAAAAGGGGTGATTGTAGGAAAAAATGGTTGGCTCTTTAGCAGCGAAGAATTCTATTCACCGACACAATCGAGTATCGATAGCAATATTCATTTTGTTAAAGAGACATTGGATAGTTTAAGCAACAATAACATCAATTTGAAGGTTGTTCTTATCCCAGAGAAAGCTGAAGTATATAGTAATTTTGCGCCTGATCAGCAAAATAGAGGGGAGACATTACGTCTTCAAGTCACTAAGCAACTCGATAATATTGGCATTGAATACCTCGATCTATTTCCTGTCTTCATGAACAACCAACAGAATTCGCTACTCTTTCTAAAAACCGATACTCATTGGTCACCTGATGGAGCCCGAATCGCAGCAACCGCTGTCGCAAGTACTTTAATACCCAATGGTGAGGAAACATTCACATCTCAACTAGTTAAAGAAACTGTAATGCGTGGAGACTTATTAAACTTTGTTCCAGTCGCTCCCCATTTTAGCAAACTAGGTCCGAAACCCGATAGGCTATCGCTCTATACAACCAATCTAGTATCGGATGATGTTGATGATCTGTTTAGTGACATGCCTTTACCTGAGTTACTACTCGTTGGGACTAGCTATAGTGCAAATCCTAACTGGAACTTTTCTGGATTTATAAAGGAAGCAACTAGCCAAGACCTCATCGATATGTCCTCAGAGGGTGAAGGTCCATTCATACCGATGAAAACAGTTCTCGATGATCCATCATTTATGGATGGAAGTATCCGCACTATCTTGTGGGAGATCCCCGTCCGATATTTTGAGTCAGAACAATTCAACATAAATAAACAAGGAGAGAACTCGTGAAATTACTAACTATTCTTTATTTTTTGTTCGCCATGCTAGCGCTTCCTTCACAAGCAAACGACGCTGCGCTTTATGACCCTAAACCTAATAAAGATTCAAGCTTCGTTCGCTTTTTAAATGTTTCGGGAACAGCTAAGTCATTGCTTATAAATGGAAAAAAAACAAATGCTACAATGCCTTTAAGTGTTTCTTCCTATATAGCATTAGATAGTGGGACCTATAACTTCACAATCGAGTCAATCAGCAAAGAAATCACTTTTGACAGCAATAAGAAGCTGACTATTTTTATAGATGACAATAGCATTAGGTCCGTAATTCAAGATAAAGCCAACACCAAGAAAAAAGCCAATATTTCATTTTTCAATCTATCTAACATAGATCTTAGTCTAACAACAACCAAATCAAATAAGACTGTATTCGAAAATGTACAAGCTAATGAAATATCGACTCGAAACATTAACCCAATGAAACTAGATTTCAGCATAAAAAATAATGGTGAAACTATAGCAAGCACTCCATTAATATCACTAAAACGTGGACAAGCTAGCGATATCATAGTTTTTAACACCGTATTAGGAAACAAAATTACTATTTCAGAGTCAGAGTGGTAACGATGAAGACAAACATATTCACACTGCTGTTTATATTATTCAGTGGATCTGTTGCAGCAACACCAAACTATACGATTTCACCTGTATTAGAGCTCTGTAAAGCGACGCAATCACAAACTAACTTTACTAGCGAAGATACTAAGTACATGTATCCGCTCATTCTCAATGATGATGGTTGGATGATTGGTGGAAATAGAGAACTTTCAACTGAATTTACCCCAGAAAGTATCGCTAACTTCAAAAGGTTTATCCAAACTGTTGAAAAGCGTTTAAACGCGACGGTAGTGATCGCACTAGCTCCTCCAAGAACACTTGAAGGGGATAAATGGAAAAATGGTGAATTCTCGTCTAAACAAGCTCTACAAGCACATTATGACAACATTTTAACAATGTATCGTTCAGCTGGGCTACACGTACCCGACTTATCAAGAAACATGGATACAGTTAAACCCAGCTACTATTTTAAACGCGATATACACTGGCGACCTGAAGGCGCAAGCCACGCAGCAAATACAATCGCGAAATATCTAGACGATAACGGGCTAGTCGACCATATACCTCAAATCGAAGCGGGGTTTTTAACGACAAATAAAGGGAATAGACAGCTGAATCGGTCTACGTTTAATACCACATTGAAAACACTGTGTGGTTATTCATTCATAGATGAATCTACTACGATCTATGAGACTACCCCCTCCGTCGAGGAAGACTTATTTTCCAGCAACGATCCTGAAATTTATATGATAGGCACGAGCTTTTCCAAAGTTGAAACTTTTCACTTCGAAGGATTTTTAAAACAATCTCTTCAACGACATGTTGCTAACCTTGCGCTGAGTGGTGGCGGTGAATTTGGAGCATGGTTGGAGTTATTTGAAAACCTAGACGATGATACAAGCTCACACAAAATTATTATTTGGGAGCTGCTTTCTTACTACAACCCATCAAAGTACGCCAACCTTCAACACTTAATCCCTATGGTTAATAATGGTTGTAAGTCAGCAGATCCTTTAACTGTCTTTTCTGGTTCTTTACAAAATGGTCAAAAGAAAGAGTTAATTTTCGACCCTAAACTTTTTGACTATTACCCCTCGCAACTTATTGTCGATCTGGATACCGGAGTATTCGATACAACTAGTCTTAAATTGCGTGTGTGGTTTGACTCAGGCAAGAAGATCAACCTTAACTTAAATGCAACCAGAAACCGCCACAAAGACGGTAGGTATGTATTCGAATTGGGTGACATTAATACCGATAAATTGGGCAAAGTTCTTGCTATTGACGTCATTGACTCTTCTGCAAAGTCAGGGGAAATAAGCCAGATTGAAGGCTCTGTTTGCCTTAGCAACGAGTGGGATGCATGATGCGATTAATAGTACATTTCACAGTAATATTCGCTTTAAGCGCAATCCTGACCCCTGCGGTTAGCCTAGCTAACGTAGTACTGGATCCACAACAGTACACTGTAAATAAGGTTGTTAATAGTAGCCAAGGTTCTAACTGTACTCTGCATCCCCCTTTTACAAAAGATCTGGTATTTATCAGCAAATACAGTAAAAGTGAAAAGAGCAAAAGCACGGTAGTTGAAAAACAAGCGCAGGAATACATTGATAGTACTAAAGCTATCAATGGCTTCGCTTCTTATCTCGCTAAACTCAGCGATAAACTGGTGAAATCGCCAGCCCCGGACGATTTGACTTGTTATTTGAGCAACATGACTAATTGGGCTATGAACAGTTCTCTATCTACCGGCGAAGTCAATTATGTCGGTAAGGCTGTCAAAAAATGGTCTTTGGCATCCATTGCTAGTTCTTACTTAAAAGTCTCTTTGAACTATTCTAACTCCATACCAGACACGACAGATAAACAGATAAAGGACTGGATCTCAACACTCGCCTACCAAGTCAAACATGACTATTCCGATAGAAAGCCAACGCAGATTAACAATCATGACTATTGGGCAGCATGGGCAGTTATAGCGTCAGCGGCTGTGCTCCACGACTCAGAACTTTATCAATGGGCTGAAGATGTTTTTGTCTATGCATCAGGTCAAATCGACAGCGAAGGCTTTCTACCTAATGAACTAAAACGAGAAACTCGTGCCGCAATGTACCATAACTATGCCATGCAACCTCTTGCGATGCTTGGGCTTTTCGTTTTTGAAAACAACCCTGATTTGTACGAACAACATCGCCCGAAAATCGAACTGTTGACGGAAAACCTTTTCCGTCATGCTCTTGGCGAAGCTATTTTTGAACAAAAAACCGGGCTAGTACAGGCTGATTCTGACATCACAATAAAGGGGCGCACTGCTTGGCTAACCCCCTACCTAACCTACTCGCCTTCTCAAGAAGCACAAATTAAAAAAGTAATGTCAATAACCTCCAATTTCCGCTCAACTCGACTAGGCGGCGATCTGGAATTTCTGTTTTTTGACTCTAACAATTAAACCATTAAGGGATTAATCATGGTTCCAGTAATTCTATCAGGTGGCAGTGGTTCACGGATGTGGCCTCTTTCACGTAAAGATTTTCCTAAACAGTTTCTAAGCTTAGTGAGCGAATACACTCTATTGCAAGATACGGTTTTGCGCTTACCTAAAGGCTCAGCAGAACAACCAATATTCATTTGTAGTGAAGACCACCGTTTTATTGTTAAAGATCAACTCGCTGATATTAACTGCAAACCGCGTTCTGTGCTGCTTGAACCAATGGGTAGAAATACCGCGCCGGCTGTCGCTCTCGCAGCATTGGAACTCGAGAGTATGGGACTTGGTGAAGAATTAATGCTTGTCTTGCCTGCCGATCATGTCATTCGCGACAAAGCGAGCTTCCATCGTGCGCTAGAGCAAGCTTCAAACGCTGCTTCTGAAGGGCAACTTGTATTATTTGGTATTGAACCGACGGGACCTGAGACTGGCTATGGTTACGTTAAAGCTGGTAAAACCTCTACGCACAATTCTTTTACGGTAGATAGCTTCGTCGAAAAACCTAACGTGACAACCGCAATGGAGTATCTTAAGTCAGGTAACTACTACTGGAATAGTGGCATGTTTCTCTTTAAGGCTAGTGTTGTTTTGAACGAGCTTAAAGCGCACTCTCCAGAAGTGATCGAATACTGTCGAACTGCGATTAACTCAAAGTATAAAGATCTCGATTTCTATCGAATAGACGACACCGTATTTAGCCGATGCCCGGATATTTCGATCGATTACGCTGTAATGGAAAAAACGCAAGATGCTGTCATTGTTCCTCTTGGAGCTGGGTGGAACGATGTCGGTAGTTGGTCCGCATTATGGGAAGAACGAGACGATATTCGAGACGAAGCTGGCAACGTTTACCAAGGTGATGTGATCGGAGAACACAATCAGGACTGTTTGGTTAAGTCCAATCACCGTCTAGTCAACGTTAACGGCTTAAAAGACACCATCGTAATTGAAACAAAAGACGCCGTCATGGTCTCACACAAAGACTACGTACAGGACGTGAAACACGTGGTTGAAAAGCTTAAGAGCAAATCTAGAATAGAAGGCAGTCATCATACCAAGAGTTACCGTCCTTGGGGGTTCAATGACAGCATCGACAACGGGAATCGCTATAAGGTTGTTAAGCTTACAATCAACCCAGGAGATAGCCTTTCTCTGCATCGTCATTATCACCGAGCGGAACACTGGATTGTGGTTAAAGGCAGTGCGGTTGTAACCGTGGATAGCAGTTCCTTCGTCATGACAGAAAATCAATCAACTTACATTCCTCCAGCAACCTATCACCGTTTAACCAATAACGGTCAAATACCGTTGGAGCTGATCGAAATCCAAACAGGGTCATATCTTGGCGACAACGACATCGAACGCGTTGAAGACCTTTACGGACGAAGCACTACAGAAAAGCACGATGCTGGACTAATGCAACCAATGCAGTTTTTACATTCAGTTAAGTAAGCGACGTAATAGGGATATGGGAATGAAACAACTCACATGCTTCAAAGCATATGACATTCGCGGAAAGTTAGGTGAATCACTCAATGAAGATATTGCATACCGGATAGGTCGAGCTTATGCCTTGCAACTATCTGCACGCAAAGTCGTGGTTGGTGGTGATATTCGACAATCAAGCAACGCGCTAAAAGCCGCATTGTCAAAAGGTCTTATTGATGGCGGTGCCGATGTAATTGATATTGGTATGGCAGGTACAGAAGAAGTTTATTTTGCCACACCATTCTTCAACGCTTGCGGCGGTATTGAAGTAACAGCATCGCACAACCCTATTGACTACAATGGGATGAAGCTTGTAGCTCAAGACAGCAAACCTATCAGTGGTGATACGGGTCTCAACGACATTAAGGTGTTAGCAGAGAACAACCAGTTCCCTATCGTAGAAAGCAAAGGAACCATCACACAACAATGCATTAAAGACGCTTTTGCTGAATTTTTACTTAAATTTGTTGATAGCAAAGCGCTTACTCCTAAAAAAATTGTCGTCAATCCGGGTAATGGTGCTGCAGGTCCTCTCCTTGATGTTATTGAGGCGGCTTTAAAAAAGGCAAATGCTCCGATCGAGTTCATTAAAGTGAACTATGAGCCAGATGGTACATTTCCCAACGGAATACCTAACCCATTACTACCGGAGAACCGTTCTGCCACCAGCGACGCGGTTTTAAAGCACAACGCCGATTTCGGTATTGCTTGGGACGGCGATTTTGACCGCTGCTTCTTGTTTGACGAAAAAGGTCAATTCATCGAGGGATACTATATTGTCGGTATGCTCGCTGAAGCATTTTTAGCGTCTAACCCCGGTAGCAAGATCATTCATGATCCTAGGCTCACTTGGAATACGATAGACGTTATAGAGTCCTGCGGCGGTATTCCTATCCAGTCGAAAACTGGTCACGCATTTATTAAAGAAAGAATGAGACTGGAAGATGCTATCTACGGTGGTGAGATGAGCGCACACCACTACTTCCGTGATTTCTATTACTGCGATAGTGGCATGATCCCATGGATACTGACATTGAACCTACTTTGTCGCAGCAAAACGACTCTCTCAGATTTGATTGATAGTCGAATTGAAACCTTCCCTGCATCTGGGGAGATAAATCTAACACTTGAAAACGCGCCTGAAAGACTAAAAGCGATTGCCGCACATTTCGAGAGTGATGGTTTTCAACTTGATCTTACCGATGGTGTTAGTGTGGATTTAGGCACGTGGCGTTTCAATCTCCGCACTTCCAACACTGAACCGTTAGTTAGACTCAATGTGGAAAGTAAAGGTGATGTACAACTAATGAGAGAAAAAACCAATTTGCTCATTGAAATGTTAAATGGTTCCTAAATGCTAATGATTAAAGCCATTAATCTGGCTATATAAGGCTGGGGGTGGTATTGCCTAACAGTTAGGCGATATCACCCACATTTGAACACTTAATCCACTAATAAATAGAATCACGATTCTCACAATGAAAAATACTTCGAAGCAAAAAATTCTATACATTGGAAAAGAGTCATTACAAAGCGCAGCATTTACCAAAGTTATTTGTAGTGAGCTCAACCTTGAGCAAATCAGCCAAGTTAACTTCATTGGAAATGAAAACAAGCCAACTCTTGTCCTTGTCGACCTTACCACCGACGTTAGCGAACTAAGTAGTTTAAAAATGCAGTTGGAAGAAAACCCAACACTTTGCATGGTTATTTTGCTCAATGTTCACGAAGAAACGGAATATAGTGCTTTTTTGTCTTGGCCATCAGTTGTTGGCACATTCAAGCCTTCAGACTCTTTGGAGTTTTTAGTCACTGGCATCAAAAGGATGATTCGGGGCGAAATTTGGGTATCTCGAGAACTAAGCACACAGTTGATCCACCATTTTCGTGGCTACCATGAACAAAAACGTTTGATTATTGGGGATCTAACTGCACGCCAAAAACAGATATTAAGGATGATACTAGAAGGTAATTCAAATAATGATATTGCCGTCTCCCTCGATATTAGCCCTATGACTGCCAAAACGCACATTTACAACATATATAAAAAAATCAATGTTAAGAATCGAGCACAAGCGACTCAATGGGCGAATAAATACTTACTTAATTGAGTAAGTAGACAACATCCTTCATCAGCATTCTCCTAGCGGATAGACATAACTATAAGCATAATTTTAGTGCTTATAGTTATTTCCATCGGGACGGCAATATAAAAATAAACAGTCGATTCAAGGTATGGCTGAATTATAAAAGAGAGCGCGCCACTAAAATAACTCAGAAATTGAGGATTATTATGCAATATTTTTTTCCACTAAAAACTGTCATTCAAGAATATCCTTGGGGAAGCTACTCCTCACTAAATGATTTGTTTGATATACCTAATCCGAACAATATGCCACAGGCTGAAGTTTGGATGGGAGCTCATTTAAATGGTTGTTCCACGATTACTCACAATGGCGTAGAAATATCTCTCAAATCATTCATAGATTCAGACATCGATAGCATATTGGGAGCCCAAACAAGTCATCTGTTTGGCGAACTCCCATTCCTCTTTAAAATTCTTTGTGCTGAGCAAGCTCTTTCAGTTCAAGTACACCCGAATAAGTCGCAAGCAGAGGATGGTTTTCAAAAAGAACACACCGCAGGCATCGCAATTACTGATAGCACGCGCAACTACAAGGATCCAAACCATAAACCAGAGCTTGTTTTTGCATTAACCCCCTACCAAGCAATGAACGGGTTTCGCGAATTTGCTGACATATTAGCCTTATTCCACCAGCTAAATATTGATGAGTTATCTCAAGTTATCAATCAGTTTGAAATCAACCTGACTGAAAGCGGCTTATGCCAATTATTTGAAACGTTATTGTCGTTAAACGGTAATTTGAAAACGATTTGTGTAGAAAAACTAATCGCCTACGCTGAACAACATAGCTCTGATGCGCTGTTCTCTCTCATTCTCAACCTAGCGAAACAATACCCCGGAGATATGGGATTATTCTCACCATTGTTGTTGAACACAATTACACTTGCACCCGGTGAAGCTATGTTTTTAGATGCTTGCACGCCTCATGCCTATATTAAAGGCTCCGCACTCGAAATCATGGCAAATTCTGACAACGTATTGCGAGCTGGTTTGACACAAAAACATATGGATGTCTCCGAACTAATAAGCTGTTTACGTTGTACTCCCCTGCGTAGTGACGAGCTTTTAATAACGCCACTTGCTCACGGTAATGCCAAGCATTATGACGTACCTGTACGTGATTTCTGCTTTAGTGTGTATACAACAACGCAAAATGAACCACTGCAAACAAACAGTGCTGAAATACTTTTAGCTATTGACGCACCACTAACCATTTCACACGTTAACGGTGAAACCAGAACCTTCGAAAAGGGCGAATCTGTGTTTATTCCTGCTTACGCTGAAAGTTATAGTGCAAGTTGCCAAGGGGCATTTGCTCGTGCCTATAATTCAGAGCACAGTATCTAGATTTTGATAAGCACAGCGGCTAATCGCCGCTGTGCTTAAATTACTCTGTGTTGATAACTTAACGTAGTAAGAAGCTATTCATGCTCACCAAGCCACCCATCGAAGAGTTCTATTAGGCGACTTAATTCCGTTAGGATATTTTGCACGCTCGCCTGCTCGTCAGTTTCACTTTCTTTCTCCCACTCTTTGGCTAGATCAGTCAGTTTATTCAGTTCGAGTATAGACGCTGACCCTTTTAACCGATGAATGACTAAAGCTAAATCCTCTCTGTTGGCAATGAGCTCCCTATCTTGCTTAAACGCCCCCACAACAATCCCCATGATCTCAAACCATTCGCTTTGTTGATGCCCTTGCAACCAAGCTAGGTCCGCCGCGTTATCACACTTAATGCTTGTGGTTAAGGTGTGTTCCAATTCTAGATACTGAGCAAGCACATTCAACAGTTCTTCAAATGTATACGGCTTATATAGAACATGACACATTCCCGCATTAGCGGCTTTTTCAACTACAATTTTTGAATCTTCCGCGGTACAACCAACAATAGGTAAGTGAGCATATATTGCATTATTTTTCACTTTCTTCGTCAGTTCGTATCCGTCCAATTTTGGCATATGGCAATCCGTTACCACTAAATCTAAGTCATCAAAGTGCTCACAAATATACTCATAGGCTTCAGCACCATCATTTGCCATTGCTGGCAAAATCCCTAGCTTTGAGAATTGTTTGCTAAACAGTAACCGGTTAATTGGATCATCATCAACGACTAACACATGACCGACAAATTTTCGGTTTTTATCTTCTAGTAAACCAATATCTTGATTTTTCCTTTGCAAAGAATTGAAGATGAAATCAGGATAAATATTTTGCCAGCCTGCGATTGGTTGAATGACATCTTCAACATTCATCATGTTCACATTCCAAACCTTTAACCAATCTAAGATAGCCTTATTTTGCGAAGACGCCGTTAACTCTGGTGCGTCAAACACTGCCGTATGCTCCACTGGGAGTTTGACACTTATGGTTGTACCTTCACCATGTTGGCTGGAGACGTTCAACTCCCCCGACATCATTTCGACGATGCTTTTGACTATCGTCATACCTAATCCCGTTCCACCATATTGGCGAGTAATCGAAACGTCACCTTGTGCAAAAGGCGTGAACATATGAGATAGCTGTTCGTCGTTCATACCACAACCTGTATCACTCACTTCTACAATCAATTGTTGCTTCTGCAATTCAACACTCACAGCTATCGAACCTGTTTGTGTAAATTTGACTGCGTTGCTCAGCAAATTATTGAGAATTTGAGCGACTCGTAGCCAATCGATCTTTGCTATTGCGTACGATGTTGGCTTCCAATTGAGTAGAAAGTTCAAATGCTTCATCGACGCATTTGATTCATAGGTTCTCAGTAGTGACGACAATTCAGAGTAAACATTGCCCGTTCTGATATCTAGATGAAACTGGTTGGCTTTGATTTTTGAAATATCGAGAATGTCATTGACCAATAACCTCAGACGATTGGCGGACAGTTGTGCATTTGACAACAATTCAATATTTTCATCACTCTCTACTTTACTGCTCATTAACTCCATCAAACCAATCAAAGCCGCGATAGGCGTCCGTAACTCATGACTGATTGTGGCTAAAAAAAGATCCCTTGATTTTATCGCTTTGAGCGCCTGTGCATTTGATGCTTTCAGCTCATCTTTTTGCTTTTCCAGCACCGTATAGTCATCAAACACCATCATTTTATAGCGACCGTCATCGTTCATGCCGCCAATTTCATTCTCTATCACTCTTAAATAGCGACTAGAAAAACGACATTGGCAGACCAAGTGCCCTACCTCTGTACTTTGATGAGGGCGACGTTTAAGTAAACAATGACCCTTTTGGAAACTCCTGCACTGGCTGCCATGCTCGTTGAATGCTTTGTTAGACAAGACAATTGAGCCACTAGCGTCGTAAATGGCGATCATACTCGGTAAACGGTCAAGCAAATCACTGAGCCAACGTAATCGTCTTGAATTTTGCTGAGCGATTTCATCCGCACGAAGCAAGGACTTTGAAAGGCGACTGGCCTTCACTTGAAAGGTCAATACAACCAGTAAAAAAAGAGAAAGAATCGATAACGAAATGATGGTGATCTGCGATTTATCGTAACCATATTGCGCAATGACTTTGTGATGTTTTAAATGCAACATTTCAATCTCATTCGAACTCACCTGCTTGAGAACCGCATTCATAATAGGTTGCAGTACAGTACTATTAGCATTGAGGGTAAAGCCCAACTCAATACTCAGCTTTTGCGCATTTGAATCCAAGATAATTTTGTAAACATTGTTGTTGTTGCCATATGCATGATAATCAATAACATATGACGGAATGTAAGCATAGTCGACGCGACCTTCCTTCATTTCTTCCAATAAGCTGTCTAGATCCCTAAAGAAGATTGGCATTTTCTCAAACATCTGGCTTGCTTGTGGCAAAATGAGACGCCCAGATCGGTCCAAAATGGCGGTAGTTCCATCACCTGTTTTATGATTGGACTCAACGTAAGTCCAATCAACATCACCAAATGAATCCGTGAAAATAAATTCTGCATCCTTGTCAACAACATAGCCTGGCAAGATATCTATTTCACCACGGCTAAGCATGTCGATAGGATTTCGGTTATTTGGATCAACATATTCAAACTGAATGCCGCTTTTTCTCGAAAGCATTGACATCAAATCATGAATATAACCTATCTGGTTGTTTGTCCCTGCCTCTTGATAAGAAAATGGACGCATCCCCGCTTCAAAGCTGTACCGTATCACGCTGTGACCATATTCAGAGTTTAGCGCGTTAAACATCATCTCTTCACCCAGAGAGTCAATTAATGTTCGCTGATTTCGTTGAATAGAACTTTGAGACAATAAAAGATAGCTCTCGATCTGAGCATGCAAGATCCGATTATCTTTGGACGTCAATATTGAGGATGGAAAAGCAGGTAGCGTAGAGAAGTAATCGATATCTCCCACCCACTCGCCCGCAGTACGTACAGAAAGATACTGCTGTGCAGAAACGACATCGGTATAAATGGCGTCAATTTCACCATTTGACAATGATCGCATTAACACACGTTCGGTATTAAACATCGCCACATCGTTAACACCATTGTCATGTAGCAAATCGCAGTACATCGAGTCTCTTACACAGCCCCATTTAAGACTTAGATCTGCTTTGTTCATTAGTGCCGAGCTATGAAACCATACGACAGAGCGAATATTAAAAATGGGCTGACTATAGTTATAATATTGGGTTGCTGCTCTCGATTTCGCGTAACCAATCGCCATATCGATTTCGCCATTATGCAGCGCTGCCAACAAATCATCCCTATCCGCAAAAAAGCGATAGCGGGTCTCAGAGCCCAATGATTGAGCAAGCTGCTCAGCGAGATCTTGATATGTACTGTTGTCTTCACTCACTTTTGCCGATTTCCACAAATATTTATGAGCTTCGTATTGTCTCCCTACAATGAGAGCATCTTTCTCTGAGCTGATTTGCTTGGTTTTACTCACTTCAGGTGAGTCATTAGCCAATAAATAATGAGGCAAAAAAATAAGCGAGAGCAAGAAGTAAAACACAACCTTCATTAAGACTATCCATGCTGAATTGATCCGGTCATTATCCCCACAAATGCACTCATACCCAGAAATATCACCTATAAATATATTTATGAGCATGACAAAAAATCACAATTGGTCTTAGCGGACAGCACTAATAACGAAACCAACACTCCCATACCAAAAACCTCGAAAAATAAACCTCTATATGCATATAAACAAAACCACAATTCATTTGAGGTCTAACCTTGGCGGTGCATTTTATAGAGTCGACAGATTTAGTGCTAAAAATTCAACTAACTATTCAATCCTTTACGTTTGAAGTAATTTCCATTGCTGTAAATTCAACAACTAGTGAATAAGTTTTGCATAAAATTGAGATGCATACTCGATTTACAACCTGAAACATCACTTCGACTTAAGGTTATACCTTTGGTGTGTTTTTTTATATTTTTCAATGAAATAGATAACACCCGCCTTCTTTCCGCTTGATTACTTACATTTGCCCAGATTGATTTTTAGTCTATTTTTATTTAGAGTACGAAAGTTTTTCGACAAAAATTAACAATATTTAAAGGACTAATAAATGTCGCCCATTTTGGAAGTACAGGGGCTCTACAAAGTCTTTGGGGAAGATCCCAATCGAGCATTTTCTCTTATTGAGAAAGGCGCAGACAAAGACGCTATCTTCGAACAAACAGGTCTAACTGTTGGTGTTCACGATGTATCATTGTCTATTAATGAAGGCGAAATTTTCGTCATCATGGGGCTCTCTGGTTCTGGTAAATCAACACTGGTTCGACTACTCAATCGTCTTATTGAACCCACCCGAGGTAACGTACTCTTACGCGGTAAAGATATCGCGCATATCTCTGAAGAGGAACTAAGAGAGGTACGTCGTAACAATATCTCAATGGTATTCCAAAATTTTGCTTTGATGCCTCACATGACGGTAATTGAGAATGCCGCATTCGGCTTAGAACTCGCCGGGGTAACACCTTCAGAGCGTAAATCTGCGGCGCTTTCGGCACTCACCCGCGTTGGTCTTGATGCTTATTCTGAATCCTACCCTGATGAATTATCTGGTGGCATGAAACAACGTGTTGGCTTAGCCAGAGCATTAGCGTGTGACCCCGACATTCTATTGATGGACGAAGCATTCTCTGCTTTGGACCCATTGATTCGTACCGAAATGCAAGATGAGCTAATCCGGTTACAAGGAGATGATAAGCGCACCATCGTGTTCATTTCCCATGACTTAGATGAAGCGATGCGAATTGGTGACCGTATTGCCATCATGCAAGGCGGTGTGGTTGTACAAGTAGGCACACCCGACGAAATCCTAAACAAACCAGCCAATGACTATGTCGAAGCATTCTTTCGTGGTGTTAACATCGCGAGCGTGCTGACAGCGAAAGACATTGCGCGTAAAAATCCAGCAGCAGTGTTTAAAAAGTCGGAACACGATGGTCCCGCCTCAGCTCTTAGATTACTCAGCGACAGTGATCGTGAGTATGGTGTGGTTATCGACAAATCGAATAAGTACTCCGGTCTTGTATCTGTTGACTCGCTACGTGAGGCGAAACAACAACAACGATGCCTTGTAAGTGCACAAATTGACTCCGCTATAACTCTTACGCCAAACCAGCCAATCAATGAAATATTGGGAAGCGTTGCGGGCGTTGCTTATTCTGTCCCTGTGGTCGATGAGCAAGGTCAGTATTTTGGCGTGGTTTCTAAATCACGTTTACTTCATGCATTGGATAGGGATTAATCATGTCATCACAAGAAACAAGCAATGATCCCTGGGCACAAGCAACCCCCGAGCAAAGCAACCCATGGGGTGAAGCTGTGACAGCATCAAGCGATGCGAACTGGTTATCAACGGAAACCGTCGAAAAAGCACCTTTTGATATAATGAATCCTTTTTCAGATGCCGTAATCCCTTTTGATGTTTGGGTAGAAAACGGACTCGAATGGTTGGTTAATCATGGTAGACCGCTGTTTCAAGCAATACGTGTACCCATCGATTTTATACTCAGCTCATTTGAAACCGCGTTAGTTTCAACACCTGCGCCATTTATGTTATTGATTCTATTTTTACTCACTTGGCAATTCTCTGGCTTAAAATTAGGGCTTACTTCCCTTGCCTCTTTAGTGATCATTGGACTCATTGGGGCCTGGAGCGAAGCCATGACGACGTTATCATTAGTGATGACTTCCGTCTTTTTCTGTTTGCTTCTCGGTTTACCACTCGGAATATGGCTAGCGCGCAATGACACAGCAGCACGAATAGTAAGACCAATACTCGATGCCATGCAAACCACACCCGCCTTCGTCTATTTGGTACCAATCGTAATGTTATTTGGTATTGGTAACGTCCCTGGCGTAGTCGTGACGATCATATTTGCACTGCCGCCAGTGGTGAGGCTGACAATACTCGGTATTCAACAAGTACCTGAAGAGCTTATTGAAGCTGGTCACTCTTTTGGGGCAAGCAAAAAACAAATGCTTTACCGCATTCAATTACCACTTGCCATGCCAACCATTATGGCTGGTGTTAACCAAACACTCATGCTCTCACTTTCAATGGTCGTCATTGCCTCAATGATTGCTGTTGGTGGTCTTGGTCAAATGGTACTTCGCGGCATCGGTCGTTTAGATATGGGCTTAGCTGCTGTCGGTGGCTTAGGTATTGTCATCCTCGCCATTTTACTCGACCGCGTTACGCAAAAACTTGGTGAAAACGCACAAGATACGAAACTGCGCTGGTATCACTCAGGTCCAGCTTCAATCATCGCTAGACTCGGCGCGAACAAAACTGATGGAAAATCAATCCAGGAGAAAACTGAATGAACAATTCATGGAAGAAAACACTACTTGCAGGTGCAGTCTCTGCATTAGTTGTATCCACTAGTACTTGGGCAGCAAAATTGCCTGGTGAAGGCATCGCTGTGCAACCAGTTCAATCCACTGTTGCTGAAGAGACCTTCCAAACACTTATCGTAAACAAAGCGTTGGAAGCGCTAGGTTACGATGTAAGTGAAACAAAAGAAGTTGACTACAACGTTGGCTACACTTCAATCGCAAAAGGCGATGCTACTTTCCTAGCTGTGGGTTGGTTCCCTCTTCACGCAGAAAAGTACACCATGGCTGGTGGTGACGACAGTTTCTCTCGCGAAGGTCAATACATTAGCGGCGCAGCTCAAGGTTACCTAGTTGATAAAAAAACCGCAGACAAATATGGCATTACTAATATCGGTCAGCTCTCTGATCCGAAAATCGCCAAGCTATTTGATACTGATGGCGATGGTAAAGCTGATCTAACAGGTTGTACACCTGGTTGGGGCTGTGAAATGGTGATTGAAGAGCAGCTAACGGCTTACAAACTGCGTGACACCGTTACACACCAGCAAGGTAACTACGCGGCAATCATTGCTGATACGATCTCACGTTACCAAAATGGTGAATCAATTGTGTACTACACATGGACTCCATACTGGGTGAGTGGCGTACTTATTCCGGGTAAAGATGTTGTTTGGCTAGAAGTGCCATTCTCTGCACTTCCTGGCGAGCGTAGCGATGTAGATACCACTCTTCCGAATGGTAAAAACTACGGTTTCGAAATGAACTCTATGCGCATCGTTGCTAACAAGCAGTTCACTGATGAAAACCCAGCAGCGGCAAAACTGTTTGAAATCATTAAAGTCGACATCAATGATGTCAGTGCACAGAACATGATCATGAGCAAAGGCAAGAACTCTGCTGCTGACATTGAAGCGCATGCCAATGGTTGGATCAAAGCAAACCAAGCACTATTTAATTCTTGGATTTCTGAAGCGAAGAAAGCCGCGCTTTAATCTATATTAAGTGGTTATCACAATAGCCAGTGGTTTACACCACTGGCTTTTTCTATCTGACATCACGTCATTTACCCACCAATGATCACAATCCCTTTTAATTGTATACCGTTGCGACATTTTATCACCAGCTTCAAGGGACGAATGAGCACATCATTGCCAATCAGAATATGAGTAGCCATATGCACCTGCACTAATACACTGAATTAATTAGCCTACTTTTTGATAAGTGATTGCGAACAAACATCGAGTTGAACCAACAGCCACGTAGCAGCCAACAAGTCTGCACTCCCTCCCGGGCTAATATTGCGTTCTATAAATGAATTATCGATTGCAAGAATATGCTGCTCAAAATCGTGGTAGCTGTCATAGCATGTTGCCACAACGACACCCGCTTGCTGCTTAACAAAATTTAAGCCATCTAACCCGGCACGGTTGATAACCGTAGTATCGTTATTTTGAGCCATCAATGCGAATAATGTTAAGATCAGCGATCTCTCTTCTGAGTCCCCTTGCTCTATAGCTTGGGTATAAGTTGGTAGTGCATACTTAAAAATCGTCGGGTAACCCGCAGCAGCTTCACCTCTGATGCCTGTTAAGCCAAACTGCTGATAAATTCGCTCACCGGCAGTATTAGATTTTGTCAGGTTCTGTTTTAATTCACTCTCAACCAATGAAGCACAGCACGCTCTTATCACCTCACGAACCCGCTTCGCGTCGTAGGCTTGGCTATTTTGATGCAACCAACCTACCGCACCACAAATTAGACCCAGAGTAAAAATCATTCCTTTATGAGTATTGACACCGTTCGTTGCATAAAACATTGCTTTTTCAGCCTCAATTCCAATAGGTCGAAGCTGTGTGAGGAGATTTTTGGCTGCTATATGTGAGGCTTGAGAACCAGCGTGAACGAACTCTTTCATAAACGGCTTCAACGCATCACAGCTTGCAACAAAAGTGCTGAGATCCATATTTTGGTGGGCTCCGCTATTGGCGCAATCAACCAAGCCAGGCTTAGGCGTAAGATGAACCTCTAACATCATGGCATGGTAGGCAAGATTGCCAACCAGATCAGAAATATTAAGTTGAGATTGCCCACTTCTCACTGGGCGATAAATATCGCAATCATCCTGCAACCACATCAGCGTTCTATTGATAACCATCGGTCATCTCCATCACTTTTTCTATCAATTCTGACTTTGCGTGTATTCAGCTCTAGAACAAAACTTGGCTTTGCTACCACAGACTAAACAGATCCTTGGGGAACGATTGACTTCTTGGCAAGAAATTGACTGAAGATTCTGAGGGATAACATCAATGTCAAATAGATGCCCGAGCGAATGGTCCTTTTATATAGCGACCATCAGCTAATTTAAACTGATTACATCATCAGTATAGACGGCGGTAAGTAATTCATATCTGGCACTTCAAAATCTCGCGCCAGACAGTACAGGACAGGACGAGTTTCATTTGGTATCATTGCCTGTAATTTGTTCGAGCGTGACAGAGCCCCTCAACACCATATCGCGAAGTTGCGCGCAAACATCAGACCAATCTTTTATGCTGTGGTTTTTACATAGTTGAATTGTAATCACATTATTCTACACATAAAAAGCACAATAAAATCAACGCGATATTTATTGCGATTGAATTCGCTTGTCAATTAGTTACAACTATTGACCATAATTTTTCAAACGCTAAAGGTTATTTAAATATCGCCGCAAAATAGGAACTATAAGGAATTAAAAGATAATGAATTCGAGTATTTCTTTATTTAACACTTCGGAGAGTCAAGAGAGCTTTTTACAGGCATACAATCTTCTAATGGAAAAATGGACGGTTCCATATGAAGATAAATGGATTGATACAAGTTTTGGAAAGACACATGTAGTAGTTTCAGGTCCCACCGATGGAGAACCACTTGTTTTACTACCAGGGGCCCAAGCAACAAGTGGAATGTGGGGGCCAATGATCCCCATACTTACAAAGACGCGAAGAGTGTTTTGTATCGACATAATTGATCAAGTAGGGTTATCTCAGCCTAAAAAAGTTTTAAAAAACACTCAAGATAGCAACACGTGGTTAGAGGAAACGTTAAATGGATTAGGACTCAACAAAGTCTCAATTGGAGGGAATTCATTGGGCTCATTTCTAGCATCTATGTTTGCTATTGCCCATCCTGAAAGAGTGAAAAAGGTAATATTAACAGCTCCAGCTGCAACGGTTTCTGGTGTAAGACCTTTCTATATCATCAACGTTATTTTTACATCATTAGTTTCAAGTTTATCTATCAAAAAACGTTTTATTCAAAAAAACGCCGTCGATTTGGTTGATGAGAATAATAAGCTGTTTCAGGTTCTGCTTAAAGCGATGGTTGGAAGTAAAATTATTAGTAAGATTACGCCAAGACCGCTAACTGTAGATGAACTCTGTAAATTGAAATCACCAACCCTACTCATCCTTGGTGCTAAAGATATTACGTCTAACAAGGCAGTCGATGACATAGTTGAAGAAATATCTAAATTGAAGGTAAATTTTCAATTTGAGATACTTGAAGACGCAGGGCATCTTTGGACAGAGCAACAATATATATTTGCTGGGAATAAAATTGAACAGTTTCTCGATGATACTAATTGCCCACAAAGATAAACTGATATTAACAGGCACAAGAATGGGGGCGTGTTGTTATCTTAAATTCGATGCTAAGGGAGGTTGTGCGTAGGATGCAAATAGCGCCAAAAATCAACTATTGACGCAATACTCTCTTGTTAACTGCACTTTTTCGCAATAACTAAACCATGGTTACTGCTACCTAGCAATGACGGCTCGGAGCAAGTTGATAGATGATACTTGAACCATGCTCGATACTGTTGATCATTGAGTCGATTAACTTCCTGACCAATAAACCGAACATACCCATCAGTTGCAATATGACTTTCGACACTAAAGCCAGATTGAATTGCCAAGTTTTCAATTTCTAAAGGCTTAGCAAAGTAACCTGTTCTAAAAAATGGATCTACATCGGGAGATGATACTAAGCCACTTTCATTCAACTCACTCAGAACTTCAGGAAAAACTAAACTATTGGACATTTTTGCAAGCAGACCCGCAACAAAGAAACGGCTGATATACGCAATCGCAACTACGCCATTTGGTTTTAATATTCGATTTGCTTCCTTTAACACCGCTTCTCGGTCTGACTTCAATGGTATGTGATAAAGTGGTCCTAATATTAAAACAACATCTTGAGTGCCGCTTTCTATAAAGCTCACGTTAATTGCATTTGCTTCGTAAACAGCCAATTCTAGATGTTGGCTCTTAGCATTATTATTGAGTTGTTCGACTAGTTCAGGGACTAACTCGACTGCTGTCACATGCATTCCACGTCGAGCATAATGAAGTGAATAGCGACCAGTAGCCGCGCCGAACTCAGTTAAGTGACTTGCTGGGGCAATATAAGACTCCAACACACTTAACGTTGTATCAAACTCAATACGCGTTATATTTTGAGAAAGAAGACGCTTTTCTTCGTCAAATTTTGAGTAGTAATCCATATATTCTTCTTGCACGACTTCCTCCTGTGCAGTTAACGATTAGTTAAGACGTGAGCCACGCGCCACCCAAAGCCGCAGTAAACTCCGTAATCACTATACTCAACGCATGCTGAAAATACCAAGCGTGGCGAGTCGTTCTGAACGTCTTGCTATGAATTTATGGTAAGGGGATATGCTTTACCCACCAACGAGCTGTAAAACCCATAAAAAAGCCTATTAGAGCACTTAACAGAACCCATTCGGAAGAGGCGTTTAAAAGATAAGCCAACGTAAAACCGCAGCAAAAACCCGAAATCGATTGAAATACTGCTGGAGATCTAAATATCTTCCGATCAATCTCCGGAGCTATAAGCAAGCCAAAAAAGAAACCAACCGAAGAGCGTAAGATAAGCTCAGTCCAGTCGCCAAAATCGAAGACTAACGAAGGTATCGCTACAAGACCTATGCAAATTGCGATTGAGAATAACACTACCTTGTACATTTCCACTCCTATGATTCATACGCTGCGTTAAGTCGTGAGCGACGCCACCACCTTACCTAAACTATTGTGCCGTAAACACTAAATTCAAAGCAAACCGAAAATGCCAAGCGTTGCGAATCTGTCTTAAACGCTTGTATGGATAACAACTAACGAATCAGGGTAAGACACAACTTGATATCTATATCCGCCCTCTCGATATCTACTCTAACGTCACAAATGATGAAAAGGGATCAAACAAGCCATTCGAACTATTGCTAAATATCATCCAGAACGGATTGTTATTGAAGCAACGGGTCGATTGGAGATGCCATTCATCTTAGCGTGTGAAAATGCCAATTTACCTTATGTCATCGTGAACCCATTACACATCAAAAAGTTTTCTAGCGCTCTTGGCAATAGAGCTAAAAACGAGATACTACAGAGCGTCCCTGGTATCGGGAAAATCGCCGCAGCCTCACTCATCAGTAACGTTCCTGAGCTAGGTTACATCACCAATAAACAAGCCGCTTCATTAATCGGGGTCGCACCAATTACGCGTGAAAGTGGTAGCTTTAAAGGCAAGAGAATGATCAAAGGTGGACGCATGCAAGTAAGGACTGTTTTATACATGGCCATGATGTCAGCGATGCAATGTAACCCTGTATTTAAGGAGACATATCAACGACTTTTAGCCGCAGGAAAACCAAAAAAAGTAGCGATCATTGCCTGCGTCAGAAAGATGGTAGTCATCCTAAATTCAATGCTCAGAGATGGCTGTGTGTGGGATGCAGATAGCGCCAAAAATTAACTATTGACGCCATAGTCTCTTGTTAGTTTGCGATTTAGTATTTATCTAATCAAATGCTTTCTTGCCGTATTTTTCCTTCGCACTGGCTCTTAGCCTTTGATGTTTCGAGATAGTATTGAAGAAGTAACTACTATCAAATTCAATGGTCTTTTCGGTTATAGTATTCTCTGTTCCTGAAAGTTCTTCATGCAAAACCATCGTCATTTTTTGTATAACTTCATCATGTCGCAGCACACTCTTATGATCTGTAAAATACATCCTAATTTGGGCATGACTACTCTGGTCTTTTTTCTTAATTTGACCGTTTTGTACTGAAAAATATTTACTTTTTTTGTTAATGTCTGACTCTAGACAAATGGAATCACTACTATTTAGAAATTGAAAGTTAACACTTTGGTTCCCTGACATATATAAAAATGAATATGGTAGATTGAATTTATTTACGTGCCGAAAGTTAATACCATCGCTATCAATAAACTTACCCAACATTCTTTCAAAAAGATTCTCTGATATTTTTACGCCCGTTACGTTCCTCATAAAGGCCAACACTGTCTCTGTATGATCTAGCAAGATAGACAGTAACTCATTATCACCTGCACCTTTTGACTTCTTGGACTGCCCTGAAAACGATAGTGGATTTGAAAACGGGCACTCGTCATAAGCTGCTTGGTCAAAAATCGGAAAACCTTGTGCTAAAGCCTTATAATGCCTTGCGTGCATTCTTTGAACTCTTTGATCAGCTTCAACCTTTTTATCATTATAAAGGTTAACGATCTGTATGGTGTTTGAGCAACCAGGGCAACAAGCAAGGTAACGTTCAACACTATTTATAGTTTGGAAGTAAGGGAACTCTTTTTTCGTATCCCTTTCATATGAATTTGCTGATAGCTGCTTGTAGACACCTATAGGTGGTAAAAGTTTGTAACACTGCATATTTTACAATCCATTTTCTCTTATTACTTTACAGAGCCATCTAGATATAGCTCTGTCAACATCTATATGTACCACTACTGTTTTGGGGTTGCAAACTAACGCCGCATTCTCGGGAATCCCCTCATAATTTCCAACAAAAACAATGAGTAGACGCGCATCGCTCATTCTGATCTAATGAATTTCGCCAAAAACACACCTTATCAAATGGATTTAATAGGGATACCTAACGATGCGCGATATTCAAATTCTACAGCAAACTCTTGAAGACCAATGCCCTAATATTCACAAAAAACGACTTAGATCTCTTATACTTGCCACTAAAAGCGTTCTCAATGGTTCTGATTTAACCTTAACCAAACTTGGCAGAAAACTTGAAACGAAAACCACCGTCAAAC
>NZ_JAKJTB010000031.1:0-47248 GCF_050337565.1 Vibrio kasasachensis
CCGTTGTCAGCCTTAACAATTTTGTAAGGCATGATTTCGATATCACGCTGAACTTCTTCGTCTTCGAAACGACGACCGATAAGACGCTTAATTGCATATAGCGTGTTAGTTGGGTTTGTCACTGCTTGGCGTTTAGCCGGTTGGCCTACTAGCGTTTCGCTGTCTGTGTAGGCTACAACAGATGCGGTTGTACGCTCGCCTTCCGCGTTTTCAATTACGCGTGGCTTGTTGCCGTCTAAAACAGCAACACAAGAGTTAGTAGTACCTAAGTCAATACCAATGATCTTACCCATAATAATTACCTCTACACTTCGCATTAGTTATATTAATGCAAGGTCTTTAAATTCGATGTTAGTTTATTGAGAGCATACAATGCAATGTCGCGTTTAATATGCTCTGACTCAATCAATGCACAGGTTCAAATCGTGCCGTTAAACGGGTCGCAGGATTCGCTGCGAGCCCATATTCGCTATACTGTAAGCGGACTCTTTTGGCTTGGTATAAACGATCACTTAAGCAATATTTAACGGCAACTGAACTTACTTGCTGATGGAAATCTTACGCGCTTGCATTGCTTCTGGTACTTCTCGTACAAGGTCAATATGCAGCAATCCGTTCTCTATACTCGCTGTGGTTACGGTAACGTAATCAGCCAGTTGGAATTTTCGTTCAAAATTGCGCTCAGCAATACCTTGATAAACGTAAGTTGGCTTGGTTTCAGCGGCTTTTATTTCGCCAGAAACAATCAGCATATTTTCATTTTGAGTGAGTGATAGTGCATCTTCCGAGAAACCGGCAACAGCCATCGTAATACGGTAGTTGTGCTCATCTTTCTGTTCGATGTTATATGGTGGGTAACCATTTTGAGAAGGCTTTTTAGCACTGCTTTCCACAAGGTTAAACAGGCGATCAAAACCAATAGCGTGGCGGTATAGGGGAGACATATCTACATTACGCATAATACTATCCTTTATAAATAAGCAATAGTTCTCAACGCACTTGGCGAAGAGAGCGAACTCATATTCCTAAGCCTTAGTTGGCTTATCTAGACATACGGTTCAACAGTTAAAATCGGAAGTGTCGATCTGAGTGTTCAGAATGATCCTTCCGTGACGATGACGCGTTATTCCCTGTATAAGGCGAATTGAGCCATCAACGAACTCCATATGGCAGTTCGTGTAATCAATATATTCTTCCGGAGTTTGTCTGTCAATACAGTATTAGTAAAAATAATGACAAAGTTAAAGTGAAGATTGAGAGAGGAGCCTCAGCTAGACATACCGAGTTCTATATGTGTATCAATACTGCATAGAAAATAAGCCCAACACCGATTAGGCGCGAAATACTTTCTCCTTTAGGCAATATTTTTTCCGCCAGCACCACGAGAGTAAGCAACATAATCCATTGCAAGCTCATGACGCCAGCCACAAATAAAAGTGCCATAAGGAACCAACAACATCCTAAGCAGTATTGACCATGTTTGAATCCAAGTTTCATCGCATTAGCGTAACCTTCTCCCCATTCTTTCATCAGAAACCCCAGAGGTGAGCGACAAACACTTAGGCAACGTTGTTTAATTGGAAGCCATTGATAAATACCAGCCACCATAAGCAAAGCACTGCTAAACCATAGCTTGCTACTAACCATCATGGGGGTTAGCAATGATAAATGGTGTAACCAATATTGGGTAAAGGTAATAATTACGCTATAAATTGTCCAAGCGATAAGGTAGCCGACGATAAAGTAGGCACTATGAACGTAGGGGGTTCCTCGCGAACCCCGTTGCTGATTAATGTTATTCACTAATAAAATAATAGGAATGGCTGATGGCAGCATCATGCCAAACATCATGATCGTCCACATGACGAAGAGCATTAGCAAGTCATAGCCATCCCAATGTGCGATAGGAGCCATATTCATGGTCATTAAAAACGACATGTAATACCAACTCATCGCGATAATACCGATCACGAAAGCAATGATGATTCGACGAGAAAAACTACTCGATGTGATTTGCATGATCAACTTAGTTACTCCATTTCACCTCCGCTTTCGCTGCAAAATTCCCCACATGTTCAAAAGACATCACTGGATGGTTTAACGACATTGCTTCGGTGGTACCGATGATTCCGTCATCCCATAAGAATCCACCATCAGGGAAGCTGATGCTGACCTTTTTATCTTCACCAGTCATTGGGTCTGTTAAAGGAATATGTTGAACATTCAAGGTATCACCAATAGAGAAACTTGCGCGGTGATCATCGGTATTCATCGTAATATCAGTAATGATAGGTCCTTCAAGTTGAGAGAAGGTCCCCGAAAGTGCTTCAAATGGCATGCCACCAACTTGACCAGTAAAAATGGTGGCGATGGCGTTAATTTTGTTTTCTCCAGCTGCGGGATCAATAAACAAAATCGCACGTCCATTTCCTTCATGAATTGCTTTTGGCCATGAAGCGGCAAGCACGATTTTCATTCCAGATAAATCTAGGTCTCCAAGATGGCCAGCTTTAACATAGAAGCCGATTAACGCATCACAGCCTCCTGTATCACTGTCTGGGAAACCTGCAAATTGGCAGCCGCAGCCATGGCTACAGTTACAGCTTTCTATCTGGTGCATATCTAGCACCCATTTATTTTGATTAGACATCATTTTTACTCATTCAACCGGATCAATAGTGAGCTTAGTTGATAGATTTGATAATAGCGTTTTTTGTAAGGAGTAATTTTAAATAGAGGATTCAGTTTGCAGTAAATGGAATATACCCAAGTGACTTCAAGACGCAGGATTCAGAGCCTTGTCACTGGCTCCAGTTTAAGGAAAACAACGACGTGGAATAGCCATCTATTTCCGAGTTGTTTGACGAGAAAATGGTTCCAGTGAAAGGCTCCCGAAGGGCGAGTTTGTTAGGTTCGCAGACTACGTTATCGATTCTTAATTTAGAGCGACTAGATTTGCAAATCGATGCCTTGCCTGCAAACCTAACAACTCTCGCTGAACTAAGCATCTTGAGGTTACTTGGGTATATACCCGTGATATTTGAAATTGCAGCTGTGTTGGCTGTGTTCGTGCGACCCAATCACATAGTTCACCTATGCTCAGGGGACTTTCTTACTTGCCGCCTACCTGCACTTTCAAGTTTATTGGGTATGGCTGTTGATTAAATAGTCAATTGTGAGCTGTATATGCACGGAGAATACAGGGATACTCAGCGTTGCTAATTAGCTAAGAGAGTTGTACAGCGATGATAGAGATAACGGCATCATATAAAGATCGTGATTTTAAAAGTCTAAGGTTCGATGATTAACCGCTAACTTTCCTATCATAGTGGTAGTACCAAAAAAATAATTGCCTAGAATAACGTTGTAGTTTGTGTGTAATAAGGCGATGTTGTGAAAATCGAAGATTTGAAATTGTTTGTCAAAGTGGTTGAGTTGGGTAGTTTTACCGCCGCAGCCAATGCGTTAGATCTACCTAGAGCCAATGTCAGCCGTAGGATCAATGAATTAGAAAATAGGCTTAACACACCGCTGCTTCACCGTACTACACGTAGTCTATCCCTTACCAATCACGGTGAAGTCTATTTTAAAGAAATCGTTAAGGCACTGGCTTTGTTTGATAATGCTAATCAAGCTATCAATCAGTCAGACTACAATATTAAAGGCAAAATCAAGTTGGGAATCTTGTCAGAGACTCACGATATTCTCCAGCCGATATTGTTTGAGTTTTTAGATCGACACCCTGATGTGGAATTGGACATCCGTGTTATCCAAAATGGGTTTATTGATATGTATCAGCAAGGCTTGGACATCGCATTCCATGGTGGTGAGCTGATTGATTCGGATTTGATTGCTCGAAAAATATTGCCGCTTGATCGTTGTTTAGTTGCTTCTCCGGAATACATTGAGCAGTTTGGTTTACCGCAGAACATAGATAAGTTACAACTGCATACCGCACTGTGTTTTCGCTGGCCAAATGGTGAAGTTGATGACAACTGGCAGTTTATTGATGGCGGAATTAAGGTCAATTCAAAGCTAGTGTCTAACAGTGCCGCTTTCTTGAAAGATTCAACTCTGTCAGGTAGAGGCATCGCTTTTTTACCCAAAATATTGGTTGCGAAAGAGTTACGGAGCTCAACACTTATCCATATTCTACCGCACGTTAAAGCCACAGCGGAGCATGGTTACCTGCTTCATCCACAACTGCGTACACTCAATTCCGCGAGTCGTGAATTGATCGATTATTTCATACAAGAAATGTCCAAACTCAATTAATTGTCTCATTTTTCGTGACATTAAGTCATGCAGTTGAAGGCTTATTTTGAACGCTGTTCAATTGTAGGATAGCTCTACAAATAGGGAGTTATCTATTATGAATAAAATATACACAGTTGCGCTTGCTAGCGCAGTGGTTATCGGAGTAAGCGGTTGCAACCAAACGCAAGTTGATGAGCCACAAAAAGTGGCTCAAACTATACTGCAAGTTGTCCAGTTAGGGGACTCAACACCTGATACAGCAAAGCACTTTAGTGGCATTGTTCGCTCACAAGAACAAGCAGCACTCGCGTTTAGAGTTCCAGGTACTATTGAACAAATCTATGTTTCTAAGGGTGATACGGTGACGCAAGGGCAGGTTATTGCCCGACTAGATCCTCATGACTATCAACTGGCATTAGAAGAAATGGAAGCCAAGATGCTTGAAGCGCGCTCGGCGCACAAGTTAGCAAAAGTGGAGCTAAAACGAATCAAGCAAGCCACACATGATGATGCGATTGCTTCGGTGAACCTTGATAGAGCAGTAAGCGGGTATGAGCGCAGCTTATCAGCAGTTAAAGTCGTTGAAAAAAATATTCAGCGAGCAAAAGACACTTTGTCATACACCCAGCTTAAAGCACCGTTTGATGGGGTCATAGGACGTATCGACTTTGAACAACATGAACAAATACTACCAGGTATTGCCTTAGGTTCACTGCAAGATAATATGCAACTGGAAGTGGAAATTGATGTACCAGAAACCTTGATTGAAGCATTTGAAATTGGTCAAATTGGCGCGGCATCTTGGTACGGTTCTGAGCAATTCTTAAACGCTTACGTGACTGAAATTGCGCCATTACCGCACCTGATAAAGCAAACTTACACCGTGACTTATCGAATTGAAAAGGGCAATGCGCATTTGTTTCCCGGTAAATCGATATCAATTTCTACTCACATAGGCAACAACACAACAGATTACTGTATCCCGTATTCCGCTTTGGTTGGTCATAAAGAGCAGATGCACATTAATTTGATACGAGAGAATAAAGTTGTGTACACACAAGTTGAGCTTAATTCGTTAGATGCCTATCAAGCCTGTGTAAAAGGTGATCTCAATGCCGATGATTATGTTGTGGTCAGCGGTAGTCATTATTTGTCTGACGGTCAAAGCGCAGACAAATTTGTTATTCGTCGTCAGTAAAGGTGAATCATGATTAAGTTGGCTGAATTCGCGATTCGTCAAAGAACGTTTTTACTCTTTTTTACGGCATTGAGCGTCATTGCAGGTATCTATTCTTATTTTGATTTGGGCAAACTAGAGGACCCGAGTTTCACGGTTAAAACGGCGGTCGTTGTCACTTTGTATCCAGGCGCTTCCGCTGAGGAAGTTGAGCAACAGGTAACGGACACGATCGAAACGAAGTTACAAGAAATGGCGGAATTAAATCGCCTGCGCTCTTTGTCGCGACCGGGTGTCTCAATGGTGTTTGTCGACTTAAAAGAGAGCTTAAATTCTGCAATGTTGCCACAGCAGTGGGATTTACTGCGTCGTAAAGTCAATGATGTGAAATTTCAGTTACCGAGTACTGCGCAAATCAGCATAGTGCAGGATGAGTTTTCTGAAGTGTACGGCATGCTTTTCGCGATCCATAGTGAAGACGCAAAACCAGAAGAGTTACGTCGTTACGCGGAAGAGCTGCAACGTCGTATAAAAACGGTAGAAGGCATTAAAAAAGTTGAGCTGCATGGTGTGCAGCCAAGGGCAGTATATATTGATATGCCTGACGAAAGATTAGCCCAGTATGGCATCTCTTTTGCGCAAGTATGGAACCAGCTTAGTACGCAAAATATGACGTATGAAGCGGGTAAATTTGATGCGGGACATGAGCGAATCCGAGTTCATCAAGGTAGCCAGTTCCAATCACTTGAAGATATTCGTAATTTGGTTATCAAAGGGGGAATCAGCGAGCTTGGTACCGGTTTGGTACGGTTAGGCGATGTGGCTGATGTCAGCATGGGGTATCAAACACCGGCTTTAACTGAGAATCGATACAATGGACAGCCGTCTGTTACGCTCGCCGTCAGCCCAGTTGATGGGATTAATGTTGTCTCTTTGGGTGATGACATTCGTGGCACAATCGATGAGTATCAAGCAAGTTTACCATTGGGTGTCACGATTTCTGCTGTCGCGTATCAGCCTGATGAAGTACAAAAATCGATCGATAACTTTGTGGGTAATTTACTAGAGAGTGTCGGTATTGTATTTATAGTGTTGCTTGTTTTTATGGGGTTCAAATGCGCCACAATTGTCGGCGGTAGTTTGCTGTTGACGATTTTACTTACCCTGATTTACATGAATCTCAATCAGATCGATTTGCATCGAGTTTCGCTGGGCACATTCATTCTTGCTCTAGGTATGCTGGTGGATAACGCTATTGTTATCACCGATATGATGACCGCTAAGCTCAATAAAGGAGTAGAGCGTACCCAAGCTGCCTTCGAATCCGTCAAAGAAACCGCGACACCATTATTTGGTGCAACTGTTATTGCCATTATGGGTGCAAGCCCTGTACTTTTTTCGAAAACAGATGCTGCCGAGTTTGCTTCTTCAGTATTTGCAATTATTGCATCGTCGCTGTTGCTTTCATGGTTGGTGGCAATGACCTTTACTTTGTTGATGTGTTGGTTATTCATCAAACCGAGTAAATCTGTCGATGGGAACAAAGTCTCAAACTACAAGCGTTGTGTGAGTTGGACTGTCGACAACCCAGTGAAAGCGTTGTCAGGTTTAGTACCTTTAATTGTCGCCACCGTTATTCTATTACCTTTTGTATCGGTGAACTTTATACCTCAATCAGATCGCCCAATCGTGTTTTTTGATTATTGGTTACCAAACGGAGCGAAGATCGAACAAACTTCAACTGACATGAAAAAAGTGGAGCAATGGTTATTAGAACAACCAGAAGTGACCAGTATTTCAAGCAGTGTTGGTGCAAGTGTACCGCGTTTTTCTGTAACGGTTGAGCCAGAACCATTAGATTCGGCCTATGGTCAGGTTTTGGTTAATACCACAGATTATCACGCTATTTCAGCGTTAGTATCGCGAGGTGATAAATGGGTGGCAGAGCAATTCCCAGATTCACAGTCACGCTTCCGTGCTCTGAAACTCGCGACGGCTGACAAATACGCTGTAGAAGCGAGATTTTCTGGACCCGACGAGACCGTTCTTCATCAACTTGCTGAGCAAGCAAAAGCGATAATGGCAAGTCATCCAGATGCAAAATACGTTCGTGATGATTGGCGTCAGCAGAGCAAAGTGTTAGAGCCAATCGTTAATCAAGAACGAGCAAGACGTGCCGGTATTAACCGTGCAGATATTGCCTTTGCGATGAAGCGCGCATCTGATGGTATGCCTCTTGGGCAAATGACGCTCAATGATGAAATGATTTCAATTCAATTACGCAGTACCGAGCAAACAATGGCGTCTTTGGAAACTATTCCAGTTAAATCTTTACTTGGTTTGCATTCAGTGCCATTGGATCAAGTTGTTGATGGCTATGAACTGAGCATGGAAGAAAGCATGATATGGAGACGAGATCGCGTTAAAACCATTACCGCTCAAGCTGGAGTTTCTCGTACCACAACGCCAGCTAATGTACGCAATGCCATTAAAGCGGATATAGAAGCAATTGCCCTTCCGCCGGGTTATAGCTTGGAATGGGGTGGGGAATATTATGACGAGTATAAAGCGGTGTCAGACATTCTGAAGCAACTGCCTAAAGCGTTGTTGATTATGGTGATTATATTGGTTGCGATGTTTAATGGTTTTAAACAGCCCGTCATTATTCTGTCGACTATTCCCTTGGCTGCAACGGGGGCAACATTTGCACTGCTTATGTTTGATAAACCCTTTGGTTTTATGGCGCTAATTGGCGCAATTACCTTGATGGGTATGATCATTAAGAACGGCATCGTATTAATGGATCAAATAGAGTTGGAGCGCCGCAACGGTCGCAACCTATCGGATGCAATTAAAGAAGCGACGATTAATCGTACCATGGCGATTTCGATGGGCGCACTAACAACGGCATTGGGTATGATCCCTCTTCTGAGTGATTTGCTGTTTGACCAAATGGCCGCGACGATCATTGGTGGATTAGCTGCTGCGACTGTGTTGTCTTTGTTTATTATGCCTGCGCTTTATCGTTTGGCGTATAAAGAACCTCAACCTGTTCAAGTTGAACTTAACCAAGCAAATTCATAGGAGTGGCTCATGAAATTTCAACAGCTTAATTTAGCGTTAAAGATTACTCCTATTGCCTTGTCGTTGATTCTGACAGGATGTTCTATGGGACCTGACTACCAAGAACCAAGAGTGAGTATTGCACAGAGTTACCTTTATACTAGCAATCAAGCGCCAACAGAACAGATGTCATGGTGGCATCAGTTCAACGACCCGACGCTAAACGGCTTGATTGCTGATCTCCAGCAGCAAAGCATACCGCTAAAAATGGCAGCGGAGCGGATTAATATGGCCAAAAGTTATCACTCAGTGGTTGAATCATTCAAAGTGCCAACCGTCAATGTTGGTGCGGGCTATTACAATTACCAATTGAGCAAAAATGATTCACTAATGGGACCTGCGTTGAATCCAGTTGGTGAGAGTGTCGCTGGATTACCCTCGCAAATAGGTAATATGACAATGATGAACAACCAACATGATGGTTCGTTCATTGGCGCGTCGGTTATGTGGGAGTTGGACATGTTTGGGCGCATTGATCGCCAAGCTAACGCAGCGCAGATTCGTGTTGAACAAGCTGAGATCTATCAAAGCGGACTAACCACGCTGCTCACGGCAGATTTGGTTCATAACTACATCCAATTCCGTGGAGCAGAGGCTCGTACTGATCTCCTTAATGCGAACATCGAAGATCAAAAAAAGACCCTTGATTTGGTCGAAAAAGTTGTGCGCAGTGGTTATGGCTCGGACATAGATCTTGCTCAGGCGCAAACCATGTTAGCGGCAACACAATCGCTTCAGCCTCAACTGGAAATAGCACAGCAAGTTCACAAGCAGCGGTTGGCAACATTACTTGGTGAGTCGCTCACTCAGGTTGATATCCGTTTGGCATCCCGACAGGGTGTGCCAAATTTAGAAGGTACAATTCCTACGGGATTACCATCGGATTTGCTCAAGCGCCGCCCGGACATTCGTATCGCAGAAAGAGAAGTCGCGGCAATCAATGAAGAATTGGCTGTCTCAATCGCCAATCGCTATCCAAAGTTTTACTTAACGGGTGCACCAGGGCTTTCAGCGAGTAGTTTTGATGATCTGTTCAGTGGTGATTCATTTGGTTGGGCAGGTTCTGCTGGTATTAGTTGGAATGTGTTTGACGGTGGGCGAGGTGAGGCGTTAGTTGAGATCAATGATGCAAGATTGAACAATGCGCTGTTGGGCTATCAGCATGCGGTGGATTCAGCCTTTATTGAGGTCGACTCTATGCTATTTTCCTATGGTCGAAGCCAAGAGAATGAGCTGAGAATTGAACAAGCGATAGCGTCTTCTCAACGTGCGTTAAGCAAAGCAAAATCACTCTACCGCGCAGGTTTGATTGATCACCTAACGGTATTGGATGCACAAAGGCAGCACAGAGCAATGCAAGATCGACAATTGGCGGCAAGGTTACAAACCGCACAAGTGACCGTTGGCGTGTATAAATCACTTGGTGGGGATTGGCAGATTTAAGAGTTTCTGTGCAATCTTAAGCTACCTATAAAGTGTCGGATTGCATTGTTTGTAAGGTATTAGTAACAACGGGATAGCGAGTTTTGCAGATATGAACGGTCCATTATTTGGACCGTTTTTCTGTTATGGTAAAGACAGTCTTGATTTGCAACTACATTGAGTTAATCGTTACTGAGCAGGTTTTAGAGTGTGGCTCTAAATTGCTGTAACAGATCTTGCTGTTGTTCAGTCAGATTTATTGGCGTATCTACCTGAATAGTTAATAATAAATCGCCAGTGATCCCTTTGCGGTTGGTGACACCTTTGCCGGTTATTTTGAACTTACGTCCATTTTGTGTACCCGCAGGGATCTTCAGTTTAAAGCGGCTTTCTAAGACATGAACTTCTGTTTCTCCACCGAGTGTGGCAGTGATCATATCAATATGAGTTGTGCAGATTAGGTTATCCCCTTCACGTTTAAGGAACGCGTGTGAGCGAATCGTGACAACTAGTAACAGATCTCCTGCTGGACCACCGTTAACACTCGGGCTCCCTTTTCCAGAAAAACGGATTTTTTCACCGTCTTTGATCCCCGCAGGGATCTTGACGTTAATTTTTTTCTGCTCGCCATTGATTGGCAGTTCGACGACTTTTTCAGAACCTTGAATAGCATCAACAAAATCAACCGTTAAAGTGAATTCTCTATCCTGTCCTTTTTGTGGGCGAGCATTTCTGCCGCGAGCTTGGGAAAACATATCTTCAAAGCCACCAAATCCACCGCCAAAGCCTTGCCCTTGTTGTCTGAAGCCACCACCAAAGATATCGTCAAAGCCACCATTACGATAGTGAGATCCATACCCAGCGCGGCTACCATCAAAAGCTGCATGCCCGAATTGGTCATACTCGCGACGTTTGTCCGCATCAGTGAGTATTTCGTAAGCTTCTTTTATTTCTTTGAACTTGTCCTCTGCCGTTACATCGCCTGGGTTTTTATCGGGATGGTATTTCATGGCCAATTTTTTGTAGGCTTTTTTAATCTCTGTTGCTGAATCTGTTTTAGATATACCTAGCACATTGTAGTAATCTCTTTTGGACATGTTCGTGCCTTACTCTATTCCTAGCTAAAATGGAAAAGGACGCATGAGTCGTGCTCTTACGTCCTGAATACCAATATTGATGTGGTTATGATATCGGTCCGTGGGCCTATAGAGAACAAATAGTTGCGCTAGGGCGTATATTAACTTTTTGATCTCAGCATCAATGACATTGTCGACTTTAGTTTGGACGTCAGCGCCAGCGCCTTGTTTGGGACGTAGCTTACCTTACCGATCTCAAGATAAATAGTTATTCAATTTGATTACTTTGTATTACATCCATCCGCGAACTAGGGTATAACGACGCCATGAAAATACCGAAGAGAATACAGCCCTTAGTTGACGATGGTTTAGTCGATGAAGTGACAAGCCAGTTAATGAGTGGGAAAGAGGCTTCAGTGTACATAGTACGCTGTGGCGATACGATCCGTTGTGCGAAGGTTTATAAAGAAGCAACCCAGCGTAGTTTTAAGAAAGCCGTCGCCTATCGAGAAGGGCGTAAGGTACGTAACAGTCGCCGCGCACGTGCAATGGAGAAAGGCTCTGGTTTTGGCCGTGAGCAGCAAGAAAAAATGTGGCAAAGCGCAGAGGTGGATGCTTTATACAAACTTGCCGCTGCTGGAGTAAGAGTACCTGTTCCGTTTGGTTGTTTTGATGGCGTACTTTTAATGGAATTGGTTACTGATGAAGAAGGTTATGTCGCCCCAAGATTAAACGACGTGGTTATGTCATCAGAGCAAGCAATTGAAGACCATCAAACGATGATGGGCTATGTGGCAAAAATGCTTTGTGCGGGAATAATCCATGGTGATTTATCAGAGTTTAATGTTCTGGTAGATGAAAATGGCCCCGTGATTATCGATCTTCCACAGGCGGTAGATGCGTCTGCAAATAACAATGCTGAGTGGATGTTAGCTCGTGATATCAATAACATCCGAGACTACTACAGCCAGTTTGCCCCTGAGCTACAAGTGACAGAGTACGCAAAAGAAATGTGGGCTTTGTATGAAAAGGGTGATCTTCTGCCCGATAGTGAGCTAACAGGTCAATTTACTGAAATCGATATCGAGGCTGATCTTGCGACCATCATGCAAGAAATTGACGCCGCTCGTTATGAAGAACAGTACAGACGAGAACGTGTCAAGGAAGCCAAAGAAGGGGTAGACGAGAGTAAATATAATTGGAGTGAAAATTAGCCAAGCTTGCTATCTATACCGCAGACAAGAAGCGTAGACATGAAAGCATGCATAGGCATTGTTCAGCAGCGCAATTATGGATAGAAAGTGGTTAAAATTGTACTTTGATTTTTAAACCTATTTACACCTGAAATTGACACCATTCGTCATTTTTACCGAAAGTAGAGAGTATTGGGAAGATGATGAATCAAGCCGATAAGGAGATGGCTTGATTCATAAAAGACATAGCAAATAGAGCTAAAATAATTGTCCATCGACCAAAACGGCTTTGGATTGGTATTGTGGCGAAAGAATCGTAGCTGCGGCACGATAGCCCGGTTTTAGTAAGCCTAAATCATCAATGCCTATTGCGTTTGCTGGGTAGGTTGAAGCCATTTTTAGCGCTTCTTGTTCTTCTATGCCCCAACTGATTACGTTGGCAACCGAATCAGCCATTCCGATATGAGCACCAGCTAACCGACCTTCAGCATTGACCAACTTATTGTCGATCACCTCAATCATCTGCCCATCAAGTTCAAAACGGTTATTTTTACTGCCAAGCGACGCCATCGCATCGGTAATGATGATCAGCTTACCTTGTGGCTTTGCCTTATGGGCAAGTAAAAAGCTATTTGGGTGGACATGAATCCCGTCGGTGATCACAGAGCACCAAGCGTGGTCGGTATTTAATGCGGTACCAACCACGCCTGGTTCACGACCTTCAAATGGTGACATGGCGTTAAACAGATGGGTGAAACCATCGGTTAGGCTTAGTTTTCGTTCTGTTAAAGCCTCTGCGGTGGCATTGCTGTGACCACAAGAGACAATTACATCCGATTCTTTAAGCCAAGTAAGCGCCTCTTCTGAGACTTTTTCAATTGCCGCGGTGACAAGGACTTTGGCGTTGACTATCCATGGAAAAGCATTGAGTTCATCAATCGTGGGTGAATAGAATAATTCCGCGTTGTGGGCGCCTTTCTTCTCTTTATTCAACCACGGTCCTTCTAAATGCACGCCAAGCACGCCGGGAATCTTTTCGTTCACTGCTTGTTCTGCTGCGATTAATGCTTTAGCGACATTTTCAGGTGTCGAGCTGATCAAGGTGGGCATCAGATAAGCCGTGCCGTGAGTGCGATGTGCTTGGCAAATGGTATCAATCGCTTGTGGGGTAATGTTATTATTGAACATCACGCCGCCGCCGCCATTGACTTGGATGTCAATGAACCCCGGGGCGATCACCGCGTCAGCATAGTGCCGATGTTCTATATCAGCTGGCAGATCCGCGATGGGTTTGATTGCCTGAATGACGCCGTCTTGCCAAATTAAAGCCGCATCGTTGTGATAACGGTCGCCATCAAAAATTCTTGAAGCTGAGATAGCTTTCATCATCGAGATCCTTCCTTGTTAAATTGAAAAGCCGCGCCCAATAAACAGGCATCGTAATCGCCTTTCGCCGCCACAATCGGTACTTGGAATGCGTTCGGACGTTGTAGAATGCATTGCTGTACGCGTGGCAAATAACCGTGCGCCAATCCCACTCCGCCGCCTAATACAATCACATCCAAATCTAGTGTCGCTTTTAAATTGCAGCACAAGGTGGCAATTGCTTTGGCACTGGCAGCGATGATCTCCTCGGCTTGCGGGTTCGTCTTAGCAAGCTCGAATAGTTCCACATTGCTAATGGCTGGGCTAAATAGCTCATCGCTACGACGCTTAATAGCAGTGCCAGAGGCAATGGCTTCAACACAGCCAACTTGACCACAGCCACATTGAGGACCATTTGGGTCGATGGAAAAATGCCCAACGTGTCCGGCAAGACCTACCATGCCACTGTGCAATTTTCCATCAATGATGATACCACCGCCAACTCCGGTTGAGACGGTAATAAACGCCATATTGCGAGTGGAGGAGCCTATCTGTGTGTATTCATACCAAGCTGCGGCTTGGGCATCGTTTAGCATAGCAACCGGTAAACCAGTTGTTTTTTCAAGCGCTTGAGCAAGTGGGAAAGGCGCTGGGAAGGCAAGGGTATCAGGGTTTATTGCCGAGATACCTTGCTTTGATACCAAGCCAGTAGTGGAAACGCCAATACGTTTACTAATGCCGACCCAATCGAGACTGTGCTCAATAATAGCTTGAGCAAATGCCTTTGCGTCTTGCACCAATGGCGTTGGAAATTGACGACGCTCGACAATAGCATCGTTCTCTACCAAACCGATTGCGATTTTTGTACCACCGATATCAATCGCCAATGTAGACATTAGTGCGCTCCTGCTTTTCGTGTTTCTGAGTTAAACCATTCGATCATTACTTCAAGGCGGGTAAGTGCCGAGCCCACAGTGACCGCTGTTGCGCCATGAGCGATGGCTTGTGCTGCGAGCTCGGGTGTATTGTAACGTCCTTCAGCCATAGTAAAGAAACCCGCTTTGGAAAACTGTTCGACCAATAGCAAGTCGGGCTCGGTTGGCTCAATATCCCCGACATACCCAGACAGCGTTGAACCGATAATGTCCACGCCTTGCTCATTAGCCCAAAGACCATCTTCAAAATTAGAGCAGTCGGCCATGGCAAAACAGCCGCTTGCCTTGATCGCGTTTGCAATTACATCGCGATTTACTGGGCGATCGCGATTGGTTGCATCAAAGGCAATGATAGTAGCGCCTGCTTTTGCCAGTGAATCAACATCACAAACAAACGGCGTGATCCGCACTAGGCTGTCTGCTAAATCACGTTTCACGATGGCAATAATTGGTAAATTGACAGCCTGAGATACCGCTTCTACGTTGTGTACACCCTCAATACGCAGTGCTTTTGCTCCGGCCTGTTCTGCAGCTTTGGCCATCGCAACGATAATGTCAGTTTTTTCTAACGGACTACCCGCAACAGGTTGTATCGACACTACAGTTTGACCTTGGAGTGAGTCTTTCAACTGATTGATATTTAAATTATTTATTCTCACGTTTAGCCTCTCAAAAAGACACTTCACTGCGGAGTGCAGGCAAATCAATGCCTTACACAATTCGTCGAGTCAGCCGGTAGAAAACATATCTCTGGCGAATTTTTGTCCGCGATCACATTTCAAAAAAAGTTGGTTTGAAAATAATCTTCATCACTATAATAATTCATAACGAAAATAATTTTCAAACAAAATAAAATTTTTTTTGAAAATCGTGAAACCAGGTAGATAAAAATAAAAAGGGAACACTATGAAAGCCATGAACAAGATTACTTTCGCTATGCTTGCTTTAGGATGTGCAGTGTCAGTTCAAGCAGCGACCACATTGAAAATGGGCATGCAGCCTGCTGTTGGTTCTGTGGAATATAACTCTGCAAAACTATTAGCAGATACTATTGAAGAGCTAAGTAACGGTGACATGAAAGTTGCTATCTACCCAAGTGCACAGCTAGGTGATGACCGTGCGATGCTACAGCAACTATCAATGGGTGATTTAGATATCACTTACGCAGAATTTGGTCGTATGGGTTTATGGATCCCACGCGCTGAAGCAGTAATGTTGCCTTACGTAGCACGTGACTTTGAACATCTACAAACTATTTTCAACTCTGAGTTTGGTCAGGGTGTGCGTGAAGAAATGCTGACTAAGTTTAGCTGGCGTGCACTTGACACTTGGTATAATGGTACGCGTGAAACCTCTTCTAACCGTCCTCTTAACAGCATTGAAGACTTTAAAGGTCTTAAGCTGCGCGTACCTAACGCCAAAGCAAACCTAAACTTTGCCAAACTATCTGGCGCCTCTCCTACACCAATGGCGTTCTCTGAAGTGTATCTAGCACTGCAAACGAACGCGGTTGATGGTCAAGAAAACCCGTTGCCAGCAATCAAGACAATGAAGTTCTATGAAGTTCAAGCGAACTTGGCGATGACGAACCACATTGTTAATGACCAAATGGTGATCATCTCAGAAATGACTTGGCAAGGTCTAACTAAAGAGCAGCGTGACATTGTCGACAAAGCGGTAGCGAAAGCAGGTGAAGCTCATAACGCATTTGTTGAGAAGCAAGAAGCAGAGTTGATTTCGTTCTTCGAAGCAGAAGGTGTAACCGTGACTTACCCAGACTTAACGCCATTCCGTGAAGCGATGCAACCGCTATACGCTGAGTTTGAAGAGAAAATGGGTCAACCGATTGTGAAGAAGCTGGCGGCTATGTAAGCCATGCTTTAACAAATAGGTTTTTGGTTAATATTTATTGCTAGGCTGGCCAGTTTGGTCAGCCTTGGAGTTCAAGATGTTACGAAAGATTATCGACAATATTGAAGAGATCATTACCGTACCGCTAATGGTTGCTTTGTTAGTGGTGCTAACTTGGCAAATAATTAGTCGTTGGCTGCTAAACGACCCATCACTTTGGAGTGAAGAACTGGCTAGGGTGCTATTTATGTACATGTGCATGATTGGCTGTGCGATGGCTCTTAAGCGCGGTGATCACGTAAACATCACTTTCTTCTCAGATAAATTGCCAGAAAAGGCTCGCTTAGCTTTGGTACTGTCACTTGAAATAGCCGTTCTTCTTTCCATTTTTGCCATTATTTATCTTGGTTATCAACACGTGCAGCGCACGGCGTTTTTTGAACTGATCACACTAGGTATCTCAAGCAAATGGCAAACTTACGCACTGCCGCTTGGTGGCGTACTTATGGTGTTCAGACAAGTTCAGAAGTTGATTGGCATCATTAAACAGTTTTCGCATTGTCATAAAAATATTGTGGCATCTGACTCACAGATCGCTCAGAGGTAGTTAATCATGGCAATTTCAATTTTTGGCTGGCTAGGGCTGCTATTCGCAGGTATGCCAGTAGGATTCTCTCTTATTTTTGTGGCGCTAATCTTCTTATTGGTGACCGGCAGTACTGGTATTAACTTCGCTGCTCAGCAAATGATTTCCGGCGTGGATAATTTTACTCTCCTTTCCGTACCTTTTTTCGTCTTAACCGGTCATTTAATGAATAGCGCGGGTATTACTGAGCGTATTTTCAACTTTGCTAAATCGATGATGGGTCATATCACCGGAAGTTTAGGTCATGTGAATATCATGGCGAGTTTGCTGTTTTCTGGGATGTCAGGTTCAGCACTAGCAGATGCTGGTGGCTTAGGACAGTTGGAAATCAAATCAATGCGTGATGCGAAATACGATGACGATTTCGCGGGTGGTTTAACCGCGGCGTCGTGCATCATCGGTCCATTGGTTCCACCTTCAATCCCGTTAGTCATTTATGGTGTAGTATCAAATACCTCTATTGGTGCGCTGTTTTTAGCTGGTGCGATCCCTGGCTTGATGTGTTGCGCGGCATTAATGACCATGAGTTACTACATCTGTAAGAAGCGTGGCTATATGGTATTGCCACGAGCAAGTGGTCGCGAGCGCTTAAAGGCGTTTAAAGAGGCATTTTTGTCGCTACTGACACCAATTATCATCATTGGTGGTATTTTCTCCGGTAAATTTACCCCAACAGAAGCGGCTGCTGTATCGTCATTGTACGCATTATTCCTAGGTGCGGTGGTTTATAAGCAGCTTACGCTAACCAGTTTTATCGACATCTTAAAAGAGACTGTGAACAACACCGCTGTTGTGGCATTGATGGTGATGGGCGTAACAGTGTTTGGTTGGATTGTTGCACGTGAGCAGCTTCCGCAAATGCTAGCTGACTTCTTCTTAACTATCAGTGACAACCCACTGGTATTGTTGCTATTGATCAACTTACTACTGTTGTTCTTGGGCACTTTTATTGAATCTCTAGCGCTGTTGCTATTGTTGGTTCCGTTCCTAGTTCCAGTGGCTGTTTCTGTTGGTATTGACCCAGTGCACTTTGGCGTAATGGCTATTTTGAACCTGATGATCGGTATTTTAACACCGCCGATGGGCATGGCGTTGTATGTGGTTTCACGTGTTGGTGACATTCCATTCCACGTGTTAACTCGTGGCGTGATCCCACTGCTTGTGCCGTTGTTCATCGTATTGGCACTGGTTGCGATTTTCCCTCAATTTACTTTGCTGCTACCTGAGATTTTCCTTGGGTATGGTCAATAACACTTAGTTAAAACAAGAATTGAGCCGAAGGTTCCGGCTCTAAAGAGTAGGATGTGAAAATGAACAAATTAACAGGTTTGATTGCTGCGCCACATACGCCATTTGATGCTAATAACAAAGTTAACTTTGCGGCGATTGATCAAATTGCAGAGTTGCTGATTGCTCAAGGGGTAAAAGGGGCTTATGTATGCGGCACAACGGGTGAGGGTATTCACTGTTCAGTTGCAGAGCGTAAAGCGATTGCTGAGCGTTGGGCGAATGTTTCCAGCGGTAAACTGGATATTATTTTGCATACTGGTGCATTAAGTATTGCTGATGCCGTTGAGCTAACAGAACATGCTGAAACGTTAGATATTCTGGCAACGTCGGCAATCGGCCCATGTTTCTTTAAGCCTGGTAGCGTAGATGATTTAGTTGAATATTGCGCGCAAATTGCAGCAGCAGCACCGTCGAAAGGGTTCTACTACTACCACTCTGGCATGTCAGGCGTGAACTTGGATCTAGAGCAATTCTTGATCAAAGGTGAGCAGCGTATTCCGAATTTATCCGGTGCTAAGTTCAACAATATGGACATTTACGAATACCAACGCGCTCTGCGCGCTTGTGGTGGTAAATTTGATGTGCCATTTGGTGTCGATGAGTTCTTACCGGCAGGTCTTGCGGTGGGCGCAGTGGGTGCAGTGGGCAGTACTTATAACTACGCAGCGCCTCTGTACCTGAAAATTATCGAAGCATTCAACAACGGTGATCAACAACAAGTGATAGCGTTGATGGACAAAGTGATTGCCATTATTCGTATTTTGGTTGAATACGGCGGTGTTGCCGCCGGTAAGGTAGCTATGCAGTTACATGGTATTGAGGCGGGTGATCCGCGTACGCCAATTCGCTCTCTCACTGCTGCCCAAAAAGCTGATGTATTAGCGAAAATGCGTGATGCCGACTTCCTAAATCTGTAACTGACTCGCAGCATGTAAGAAAAATAGGCTTATGTGCTGCCTTTTAGATCAAATCCATACAATTAGTGCGTTGTTAATGTGTCAAAGTGCTATTCACTTTGTTACTTTTAGCGGACGAAACAAGCGGAAAAGAGGCAACTGTGTATTCGCCTAAAAATTTGTTAGTTCGATTGCGATCGAATATAGAGCCGTTGAGCAAAAAATTGCGTGTAGTAGCGGACTATATATCGGAAAACGCCAATGAAGTTCAGTACCAAACTATTACGAACTTGGCGCGCAATACTGGAACCAGTGAAGCGACGGTCGTTCGTCTATGTCGTGACATGGGCTATAAAGGCTATTCTGATTTTCGAATGGCTTTAGCTGTTGATTTGTCTCAATCGCAAGCTCACAAACCTCATGATGTGGTCGGTGATATTTGTGATGTTTCAGCACAAAATGCTTCAGCGAGTCTGTTGGATACAGCGAAATTAATCGATCGCAAAGCACTAAATCGTATTTGTGATTTGCTGCATAACGCGAGTTTTATCAGCTGTGTCGGAGTAGGGGCTTCCAGTATTGTAGGGCGTTATCTTGCTTTTCGGTTATTGCGAATTGGTAAGAAGGTCACCATGTACGAGGATACCCATTTAGCGGCGATGAACGCTGTACGCAGCAAATCGGGGGATTTGTGGTTTGCATTGTCTAGTTCGGGCTCTACTCGTGAAGTACTCCATGCGGCAACGCAAGCGCACGCCCGAAATGTGCCGGTTGTGGCGTTGACCAATATTAGCCATAGCCCTCTAAGTGCTATTTGCTCTGAGATGTTGGTGGCGGCACGTCCAGAAGGACCACTGACGGGCGGGGCGTTTGCATCAAAAGTGGGGGCGCTATTGTTGGTGGATGTGCTAGTGAATTCGTTATTAGAAAGCTATCCGGAATATTCCGAATCGGTATTAGAAACAGCTGAAGTTGTCGTACCGCTAATGAAGTAACCTTAAATGAAGCCTGCGAATGCGGGCTTTATTATAAGTTTTTCTCGAAAAAATTAATCTTGAAAATAATGTGATATGGAAAATATTTTTTTAATGCTGGTGTTGATGTCGAATTAGGCTTAATCACTTGCTCTTAATAAGGAAATAGAGAACATGAAATCATTTATTCCTGTACTACTGATGGCACCTTCGCTTGCTGCCTTCTCTGTATCAGCTACACAATCCTGGCCTGATTTACCTCAAGGTGTGAAAAATGGTGTTGGTGCGCAAATTGAATCTAAGATCTATGTCGGTCTTGGCTCATTGGGTACACAACTCTACATGTTAGACCTGGAGCAACGGGATAAAGGTTGGCAAAAACAAGCGGACTTTATTGGTCCAGCTCGTAATGGCGCGACCGCAGCTGTAATTAATAACGACATCTATGTTTTTGGTGGCTCAGGGAAAGCCGATCAAAAGGCGAAGTCACCCGTTATATTTGATAGCGTTTATCGCTTTGATGTCGATACCAATAGCTGGTCTCAGGTTGAAACGAAAGCACCAGTGGGTTTATTGGGCGCGACTTCATACTCACCAGACAATCAACAAGTGATCTTCTTTGGTGGTTATAACAAAGCGCTATTTGATAAATACTTAGCCGATATCCTTTCAACTGATCAAAAAGTGATGCCAGAGAAATGGCAAAAAATCGTTGATGATTACATGGGCATGAAGCCTGTCGATTACCAATGGAATAGGCAAGTACTTAGTTTCAACCCTTCAACGAATCAATGGCGAGAGCTAGGAGCATCGCCTTACTTACCCAATTGCGGCTCGGCAATGGTGGTCGATAAACAAAATGCGCTGTTCATCAGTGGTGAAATTAAACCAGGTTTACGTACCGCAGAAGTGAAATCTTACCACTTTGGTAAACCACAGCCATGGTTAAGTGAGCATCCACTACCTACGCCCACTTCTCAACCGTTGCAAGAAGGAGTTGCTGGTGCTTTTGCCGGTGTGAGCAACGGTGCTGTTATTGTCGCTGGTGGCGCCAACTTCCATGGTGCAAAGCTAGCCTTTGATAAAGGGAATATGTTTGCTCATCAAGGTTTACCTAAAGTATTCAACGCTGAAACATATGTGTTCAGAGATGGCGCATGGAAACAAGGGGATGACCTTAAAGAAGGAGTTGCTTATGGGCTTTCGTTTAGCGTGAAAGACGGAGTGTTGACTGTCGGCGGTGAGAAATCCGATAAAAGCTCGAGCACCAAAGTGGCTATGTTAACTTGGAATGGTAAGCAGATCGAACAACAGGATTAATTGATGAAAATGCAATTTTCACCGTTGCCGTCTTTGCCTGTAGGGTTGAAGAATGGTGTGGGGTTTGCTGATGGCGATGTGATTTACGCTGGATTGGGCAGTCTTGGCGAGCAGTGGTTGATGCTTGATGTCGCGTCAGGTCTCAATTGGCAAGCCAAAGCGCCATTTCCTGGAACTTGCCGAAATGATGCGGTGTGCATCCCAGTGAACAGGGGATGTTATGTATTTTCAGGTGCGGGCGTTGCTCATGATCGCCAGTATCCGACAGTTTTGCTGGATGGTTATTTTTATGATTGCCAACATGATCGCTGGCAATTAGTTACAGACCAAATCCCAGTAGGATTATTGGGTGCCGCTGGGTGTGCTATTGGCGATGATTTGTTTCTAATTGGCGGCTACAACAAGGATCAATTTGATGGTTTGATGCGACAGCTTAATGACCCGTTAACGGACGAATATCCGGAGAAGAGACAAGCATGTTTAGCCGAGTTTATGTCTAAGCCCGTTGAAGACTATCACTGGAATGATAAAATTTATCGATTTGATCTTTGCCAACAGCAATGGAGTGTGGCGGCTGACAATCCATTTCAATCCAACTGCGGTGCAGGTGTGTTCCGTAGTGGAGATAGCCTAACCCTAGTGGAAGGAGAGGTGAAGCCGGGGTTACGGAGTCTTCATAGTAAACAATACCTATTTAGTGGTGGCAGACTGGTTGAGGCAACTTACCTGCCTTCCATTATTGAATCTGATGCTGTTCATGAAGGCTTAGCTGGTGCTTATTGTGGTGAAATAAATGGGTTGTGGATTGTTGCCGGTGGTGCATTCTTTATTGGCAGCCAAAATAATTACAGAACGGAGATGTACTATAGCCACCAAGGTTTAAGTAAAACCTTCAGCAACACAGTATGGTGTTTTGATGGCTGTGAATGGCAACTTGCCGGCATTTTGCCGCAAGGGCGAGCTTACGGTGTAGGCGTCACGACTTCGCAGGGTATGGTGATCATTGGCGGTGAATCACAGCAAGGAGATGCGCTAACGCAGTGTTACTTATTAAGTTGAGTTTATATACTCAATAATTGAAAGCTAACCCTTATAGAGCCCGATAATCACCATTGATATCGGGCTTTCTTTGATTATTGCTGTGTAAACTATGCCAGTTTGAAGCGGTCAAGTTGTTGTTTAAGCTCATCAGCTTCTGTTTGGTAACCATTGACAATATTGTTTAGTTCATCCGCTTGATTACTGGTTTGGTGAGCAATTTCATTGAGAATGTCGACATCCTTATCAATTGCTTCACACGCTTTAGATTGTTCAATGGTGGAATGGGCGATCGAGCTAATGTGGTTATTGACATGCTCGATGCTATCTTCCAGTGTGGCTACACTTTGATTGACGTGTTTGACTGATTCAAATGTATCTTCACTGGCTTGCTTACTCTTTGTCATACTTTCTACCGAGAAGTGCGTTTTTTGGGTGATTTTAGCCAGTAGTCTGCCAATATTTTCCGTTGCCTCTTGGCTGCGTTGTGCCAAGTCTCTGACTTCTGATGAAACAACCGCGAAACCTCGACCGTGTTCACCCGCTCGTGCAGCTTCGATCGCGGCATTTAGAGCGAGTAGGTTTGTTTGCTCTGAGACGCCACTAATGGTTTCCACTATCTGCCCAATGCTCTGCGTATCTGTTGCCAACTCTGACATGCATTGCTCAGTGGCATTGATTTGATCGAGAAGGCTTTGTACTGAGTGAAACGAACGCTCACTTTGACGCTGGCATTCTTGAACCTGGTTGTTCATGGATGATGTGTCTTCCATTGCACGCTCGGCAGATTCGGCAATGCCGACGCTAGATTGAGCAAGCTCGGTCATGGCAGTAGCAATGTTGTCACATTTAGCAATAGTCGAGTGGCTACTCTTTTCCAACTCTTCGGATGAATTAACGATACGGTTTAAACGCTTGGTGCTTTGGTCGTTGGTTTTGGTTACTTCACCAAGCAGGTGGTTCAAATTGCCAATCAACTTATTGAAGCTTGAAGCAATTGATGACAGTTCATCTTTGCCATCGCTATTGAGCTCGAAAGTTAGATCTTTTTCCTTCGATATGGTGTTCAGATCGGTTTCTATTCGACCTACCCGCTGGCGTAAGCTGGTGACTATCGATACTAGTAATAGAGTAATCAGTAGCGTGGTGATCGCCGTAGCGGCAACGAGTATATTGCGATTGAGTATTGCTTGAGCAGAAACATCTGTTGCGTATTGCATCATCTCAGTTTGAATCGAATTTCTTAGATTGTTTAAAAGCCCGATTCGTTTTGTAGCCATAGGGAACCATTCAGCTGCGCTTGGTCCTTGGATATTTGCTAATGAGTCTTGTTGAGCTAAGAATTGTTGCTGTACTGAATCAACATTTTTCCATGCAGCTTGCTTCTGTATTTGATCTAACAGTGAGCGCAACGCATTAGGCATGATTATTTCGGCACTTCGTTGAGCGTAATCGCCTGATTGAATATAGCCAAGGATATTGGCGTAAGTAACAGGTGTTGCGCTACCTTTGGCAAAAACGCCGTTAAGGGCACCGCGAACTTGACCAGCACGTTCTTTCATTTCGACGATTGAAATCAGTGACTTACCAAGTGCACTCAATTCATGGCTGCGTGTTTCGCTGATCAAGAGATCGATGTTATCAATGATGAGTTGGTTTAGATTCGAGTAATAGCCAAACGGAGCGATTTGAGGTTTGAGCGTATCAACTCCTTGACGGACCTTGGGAAGATTAGTTAGGTCATTATGGATCTCATTGATTAATAAATTAACCAGAGTTGGCGACAATGTTGCGGTATCAAATTGGTTTAGAGTGGAAATTGCGGAATCAACTTTTGCTCTTTGTTGTTCTAGTTTTTTGACGATCTCAATTTTTCCTTTACTACCAAGTACTCCGGCGGTAAGTCCACGCTCAACAGCAAGGTTGTGAGCGAGGTTATCGTAATGGATGACGAGGTTAACTAATTGCTCGTCCTTCAGTGCTGTTTTAGATCTTGTGTTTAATTCAAAGATATCTTGAACGGCAAGTAATACCGCAATTGTTAATGGTATTGTGACAATGAAGCTCACGATAAAATAGAGTGGAAACCGACGTAGTATAGATTGCATTATTATTATCTCCCAAACCCGAAGCAAGCAAATATTTGTTTGAGTCTAGTCGCATAATCTTTGTCGGACAGTGAGATTTTTCAATAATTTAACATCAAATAACAAACATTGTTAATATTGTGAAAATGATCAACTAAGTAGTTGAAAAGTCTTGCCGTTAGCTCTGTTTTAGAGGTGTGTCTCGGTTTTTGATTCCTACCCAATAAATGCTCGTCTCAGTGATAACTTATTGAATAAATGCGTTTATATTTATGTATTTTGTGTATCAGGTGGATGGTGGTTGTAAGTTTTCATGTCGATTTTATATAACAAAACATTGTTAATAATTAGATCGAATTAGACTGGATAAGTAATGAACTAATCTCTGCTGGGTGCTTTTACTAACTATAAGAACTCTCTATGTATTTCAAGCCGCATTTATTACGCCAAGAAAAGTTCCCAGGAGATAGAAAAATAAACTGAAAATTTTTTTGAAAGGATTGCAAAAGCGTATTGGTCTATATCGTTACCCGTATTATTCGAGCTACTGCGAGCTCGAAAATAATGGTATCAAAGGAGCAAACTATGAGACGTTCAATCACACTCGCTATATTAATGGCATTAGCCATCGTACCGACTGCGCTAGTGGCTGGAGGCTATCACTTGGAGAGCCAAGTGAAACAGATTCAAGGTAATGTTGTTGACTCAAAGCAAGCCGCTTATGATGCAGGCTTAGTAATGATTAATAATTACCGCAGTAAATCTTCGCTAGAATTACGTAAAGAGTTTTCTAGCACGTTTGATTACGTAGACCGCCGATCTTTTACTATTACTAACACAAGAGTTACGGTTGATGAATTTTTGCAAAGTAATGGGGAAATAGCTTACCAACCTATATTAAGGGTTCGTTATGAGTTTAGAAAAAACACATTAGGTGGCAACCGTTAACGATACCTACTATATGAGAGCAAGAGCCCTGTCTTTATGTCGTTCCCTAATTATTAATGCATTCGCTAACCGTTATGCGGTAATATTTCAAATTCGAGCAATGGTCCATTCAAGAACCTTGATATTGAACATTGAGTGCATCAATCTAGAGATGATTATTTTAGATTGTGATAGGGCTCGTTCGTGGTATATGGGAACGATGTAATAGGTAAGGGAAACTCGTGCAATACGTGAAGATCAAAGATTCAATTGTTGAACAGATTGAAGCTGGAATGTTGGCCCCACGGCAAAAGCTTCCAGCGGAACGTAAATTGGCGGAATCCTTCAATACTACACGTGTCACGTTGCGTGAGGCATTATCTCTTTTGGAGGCTGATGGGCGAATTTATCGCGAAGATCGTCGTGGTTGGTTTATCTCACCCGAGCCATTACGTTATGACTTAGCGCTGCCGCCACATTTTCTAAATAGAGCGACAGCGCAAAACCGCACCGCGAAGACAGAACTGATCTTGGCGAAGGTGACACTTGCTAATAAACCTGCGACTCGTCTATTGGATTTACCGCCTTTTTCAGATGTGTACCATATTGATCGACTTCGTTATCTTGAAGGACGTCCTGTCGCATTTATAACGGATTACGTTCGAGCTGATCTATTCCCTAATTTGCTAGATTTTGACTTGAACAACTCATTAACTGATATTTTGCGTGAACAATTTGCCACTGATTATCATAAAGCACGTTACCGTGTTTTAGTGAGCTCTTTGTTTGGCGATATAGCTCAAGCTTTAAGAGCCACGGTAGGCACCCCTGCAACGGTGGTAGAGCGAACCAATTACAATCAACACGGAGAAGTGGTTAATTGTGCTATCGAATATTGGCGGCATGACGCAATTAGCATTGAATCACTCACGCACATAGCGGTTTAACCGTCATATACCCAAGTAACCTCAAGATGCTTAGTTCAGCGAGAGTTGTTAGGTTTGCAGGCAAGGCATCGATTTGAAAATCTAGTCACTCTAAATTAAGAATCGATAACGTAGTCTGCGAACCTAACAAACTCGGCCCGTGGGAGTCTGCCACTGGAACCATTTTTTCGTCAAACAATTAGGAAATAGATGGCTATTCCACGTCGTTGTTTTCCTTGAACTGGTACCAGTGATAAGACTCTGAATCCTGCATCTTGAAGTCACTGGGTATAATAAGCTTCTTTCTCAATTGGTGAGTTATTGTTAATTTCCAGCGAGATAGGGTAATGTCCGGCTCTTCTTCCTTTGAGTATTGCTTCTCATGCGTCTGGATAAATTTGTTTGTAAAAGTACCCATCTCGTCAAAGTTGATGCTAGCAGCCGGATCCAATCTGCTCTAATATCGACGAAGTGTCCCCATCACTGAAGGTAAGTTTCATCAGGTCAAACGAATGTTTTCTGCGGTAGGCAATCGAGTGGTTTCGCTTCATCATGAAGCTATTGGAGAGATCACTCTTGATGTGGATGAAGGACAATGGCGTTACTTAACGAGTGATGAAGTACAGTCTTTTACTAAGTAGTGTATAGGTGTAATTGTGTATTACGCCGCTGACGGGAAGCCTAAATTGTATTACAGACCAACTTGCAGGAAGTCGATCTGTAATACTGATATCTTAGCTTTCAGCTCTTTTAACGCGAATTTTCTGTTTAGCAATCGTTGCTGAATTCAGGTTGGCAATTGCAGCTTTGGCTTCATCTTCGTTTGGCATTTCGACAAACGCGAAACCTTTAGAAGTACCGGTTTCTTGGTCCAAAACTAACGTACATTCAGCGACAGCGCCCTGAGCAGAAAAAAGAACACGAAGTTCATGTTCAGTGGTAGCGCGTGCAAGATTACGAACTAAAAGTTTCATATATATCCATTGGTGTAGTAATTATATATGGATTGTCGCAGGTAACAGGCAACAAACCAAGGAAAGATTGGTTGCGAGTCTCTAGTGGGTAAGGTGATTTGGCGCTTGAGACATAGTGTTGTATTGTGCTTGCTATATACTTTCTTGTTTCAAATGGAAATCTACTATGGAAATGCTCATTGTTTCGTCGGAGTGCCAGAAGCGTCTCGTCATGATCTTTAGCCGAACATCAGCAAAAATGTCAGACAAAGCATTGTTAAAAGATCTCGATTCGCATCAAATAAACTCTTCGGTATACCCAGCATTTAAATCCGCACCAGACCTTCGCGTAGAGCGTATCCGTTTACCGTTTGGTGATGATAGAACCGGTGCATTAGAGGGCGGTGATTTCCTATATCGATATCTTGCTAAAGGGTATATCTGTTTAGGTGATTTTGTTGGTCAACCAAAACCTGATTTAGCCCCGTGGGGAGTAAGATCTGTACGTAAGCAACCTAAGATTGGTTTTGGTTTGTAACGTATTATCAAATGCTACTAACCACTTAATTCTATTTGATAAATAAAATAGCAAAGCGTTAAAGAAGGACTTTAAACGCTTGGTGTTTTTATCAGGCTAGATTGCAACACTTAATCCTATCCTCTTAGTAGACTTGGTTGTTAAGTCGCTCCATCTTGATTTTTCGCTTTACACAAATGAGTTTACCCACGTTATCGATGCATCTAGAAGTATGGGTGGCATTACTCACTGTCTACTTTTTGTGGGGTACACCAGTTTTTATACATTGTCAGATGTGCATGAAAACGACGTAATGAGGTCTATAAAATTTCTAGTCAAACGATCTTCATTTTCAGCGTTCCATATTAAACCCGTATCCCAACGCGCGTATGGGGAGGATAGCTTGATCAGTTTGATACTTGGCTGGCAAATGGTTTGAGCACTTGCAGGGATGATGGTGTAACCTAGCCCTGCGGAGACGAGAGCAAGTAGCGTCAGTATGTCATCTGCCTCTTGCGTCACAACCGGAGACTGCCCCTCACGGATTAGATAACTCTGAATTTGATGATGGAGCCCCATCCCTCGAAGTGGATTTAGTTGAAGATAATTAAGGTCTGAAATTGAATGCCACAGGTTATCTATATCAACGTCAGCGTTTTGAGGAATGGCGATGGCTAAATGGTCAGAAAATAGCTTTATCGACTGCAACGGATAGTTAATGTTTTGTATGCGACTAAAACCAAGCTGAAGGTCCCCGGAAAAAAGCGCAGTTATCTGCTGAGATGAGGGCATGTCATTGAGTGTCACGTTTACGTTCGGATATTGGGTCTTATATTCAGAGATGTAGCGTGGTGCATCTAAGTAGCAAGAGATACCAAAGCCAATATTTAACTTCCCTTGTGCTCCGTCAGATACGCACTGTGAGAAGCGTTTAAACTGCTCAAATTGTTTAATCATCCGTTTTGCGTCAGGCAATAGCATCTTTCCTGCTTGACTTAACTCGGCGCCATTTCGTCCCCGTTCAAATAAAATGATACCGATACGCTCCTCAAGCCGTTTGATTTTTTTGGTTAAAGCAGATTGAGTGATAAATAGGTGCTGCGCTGCAATCCGATAGTTTTTATCCTGCGATAGTTGATAAAACGCTTTTAATTGATCTATTTCCATTCCAATTGGTCATCATTTTTAGAATTCATTTCATTATACGGAATGAATTGATTGCCTTAAAGTCTCGATATCAAGTTAATTATTGCTAGGAGAAATAGGATGAAAGACGTTCGAGTTGCATCAATACAGTTTAACCACCACGCCGGTGATAAAGCCTATAACTTATCTGTTATGCAAAAATTTGTAGAAAAAGGCGCAGAATCGGGCGCTGAGATTATGGTTTTCCCTGAAATGTGCATTACCGGTTACTGGCATGTTTCGACGCTTGATAAAGAGCAAATAGAAGAACTTTCAGAGCGGGTACCTGAGGGTAAAAGTGCTCAAGCCTTGTTGTCTTTATCTAGGCAACATAACGTCAGTATTGGGGCTGGAATGATAGAACGGGACGATAAAGGCAAGTTGTTTAACACGTACATATTTGCGATGCCTGATGGTCGTTTGGAGAAGCATCGGAAATTGCATACTTTTGTTAGCCCGCACATGAGCAGTGGTAGTGCTTTTACGGTATTTGATACACCTCATGGTTGTAAAGTCGGCATTTTAATTTGTTGGGATAATAATCTGGTCGAGAATGTTCGCATCACTGCCTTAATGGGTGCTGATATACTTATTGCCCCGCACCAAACGGGTGGATGTAATTCGAGAAGCCCCAAAGCGATGGGACTGATTGATCCAACATTGTGGCATAACCGCGCCAAAGATCCAGAATCACTGCACCAAGAAATGCAAGGTGGTAAAGGCAGAGAATGGCTGCTTAGATGGCTACCAGCACGTGCACATGATAACGGAATATTTCTAATTTTCAGTAATGGTGTCGGTCTGGATATGGACGAGGTAAGAACAGGAAATGCAATGGTATTAAGCCCTTATGGTAAAATACTAGCTGAGTCACAAAGTATTGAAGATGACATGGTCATTGCTGACTTGGAGATGAAAGAGCTAGAGATGTGTACCGGAAGGCGATGGATAAGAGGTCGAAGACCTGAGCTGTATACAATGATTACTCAGTCTAGCGGATGTGAATTGAGTCCTCATGAGGCAAGATTTTCAGATTCTTAAAATTTGAGCTAAGTAAAGATCAACGCAATAGCGTCAAGAAGGGGGGCGTTTATCTGGTTGAATATGAAATATACGTCTTTACCGTGCTGATAAGAAGTACCTTCGAAAAATTCAATATCACTTGCCCAAATTTGAGGTATTATGGGCAATTGAGTTTATTGTAGTTATACATGAATATACCAATTAAGAATGAATCAAACGTCGAAGTCTCCTGTTCGAATTGTAAGGCTTGTTGCTGTCGTCTAGAAGTGATGATCATTTCAGAGACTGGGGTTCCCGAGGAATACATCGCTTTCGATAAATGGGGTGGTGAGACGATGTTGAGATTAGATGATGGTTGGTGTGTCGCTTTGGATCGCGATACCTATATGTGTACTATTTATGAAAATAGACCTTGGATCTGTCGTGAATTCGAAACGGGCTCATACGAGTGCGTTGAAGAACGGATTGCAAATCTATAACTTTGCGTATTGGTTTTAATCAACCCGAATGTTGCGAAGCTCCTCCTAATTAACATCAGACTATTTTAAAGAAGTAATCCTATGTCATTTCCTCCTTGCGAAAACTGTCAATCTGAATTCGTTTACCAAGATCAAAATCATCTAATATGCCCAGAGTGTGCTCATGAATGGAATCCATCGGAAGCGCTCGCAGAAGACGTTTTATCGATTAAAGACGCGAATGGAACACTGCTGGAAGAAGGTGATAAAGTGACCTTAGCCAAAGATCTAAAAGTAAAAGGCAGTTCTTTGGTGCTTAAGATCGGAACTAAGGCTGTGGTTAGAAGAATCGTTGATGGAAAAGATCATCAATTAGACTGCAAAGTAGATGGTGCTGGTGAAATGATGGTGACGGCAAAGTTTGTCAAAAAAGCCTAAGTGAACAACGTCAATTGAGTTAATACAGAGGGCGACATATTGGGTATATCCAGATAGATGGATAGCGTAATAATCGCTCTGATGGCGTCATTCAGTATTCGATCAAATTACCGAAAATCACCTATTAATTAATCTAGATTAAAGTTTTTAAATTTTTCGGGCGTATTATTCGATTGTCACTATAGAGTGGTTGCAAGAACAAAAAAGAGAACAGCTATACATTGCCGTATAGCTGTTCTCTTTTTTGTTCTCCACTGACTAAAGAACAGTATAAATAATAAATATTTAGAGGATTGGATTTGAACACCTTATTTACAGCAAGCCGTATCGGCAGTATGACTTTAAAAAACCGCTTTGTACGCAGTGCGACATGGGAAAATATGGCAACAGAAGATGGCCATATGACAGAGCGCCTTTACGACATATATGAAGAGCTTGCAAAAGGTGACGTGGGCTTAATTGTCACGGGCTATGCAAATATAGTTGAGGAAGAGAAGCCAAACGCAGGCATGATGGGTATGTACAATGACTCATTTATTGCTGAATACCAAAAACTGACTGAACTCGTGCATCAATACGATTCAAACATCGTGATGCAATTGGCTTATGGCGGCACAAAAACCACCTATAACGTGGGTGAAAGGATTATCTTTGCACCAAGTGAAGTCCCAGAAAGAGGTACGTCAACGCAAGGTAAAACGATGACTAAGGATGAGATTGACTACATTGTTAGCGCATTTGCCCTTGCAAGTAAACGGGCGCAAGAGTCAGGTTTCGATGGTGTTGAGATTCATGCTGCGCACACCTACTTAATCAACCAGTTTTTGAGCCCATATTACAATCAGCGAGAAGATGAATATGGCGGTAGTTTAGATAATCGAATGAGATTTCTATTAGAAATCTATGCGGAGATCCGAAAGCTGGTAGGCACGGATTATCCAATTTTAGTCAAGCTAACGGCTTCAGAGTTTTTTGAGGGCGGCTTAACCTTTGATGAAACGCGCCTTATCTGCAAAAAGCTCGAAGCAGTGGGTGTTGATGCGATCATCATGTCTGGCAATATTCACGGCAATGCAAGCACATTAGTAGGGCAGTCATTTGATGGGTATGCACTTCAACAAGAAGGCTACTTTCATGAGTATGGGCATGCAGTCAGTCAAGATGTTGATGTGCCAATCATTACTGTTGGTGGCTTGAGCGATATCAACGCAATTGAAAAGATGGCTGAAGAAACCAACATTCAATATTTCGCCCTGTCGAGACCACTATTGGCAGAGCCTCAATTGATTAAGCGTTGGAAAGAAGAAAACCGAACCACGGTTGATTGTGAAAGATGTTCAAAGTGCCGTACAAAACGTGGCAATTTCTGTGTTGTCTACGGTAAGAAAAAACGAGCGGTAGCAGCGTAATTTATGCCCAATAAATATAAAGCCTCTTTTTGGGGCTTTTTCCGTTTTAATTTCGCCATAACATCGGTGTTATAACGAAGGAATCATTATTGTTAATTAATGTCATGTTAATAAAATTCGCAACATTAAGACAAATATGATGAAGACGATTATTATCTATAAATATACAAATTAGTCTAGATTAATTTCGAAAATACCCACCTTATCGCAAATAATTTATTTTAGGTTGATGGCTAGATAATTGGATCTTAATATTGTCTTTTAATTCATATGTTTGGTGAGAAAAATGGTTAAGTTTAACGAGTATAAAGTCGTTCATATTGTTGAGGGCGGTTGTGGTACGATCTTATTAGGTGCGAGTGGACTACCAGTTCAGAAAATGGAAGCAGAGCTCAATCGATACGCTCAAGAAGGGTGGCAAGTTGTGTTCCAAGTTGTTGAACAAAAAAGATTTATGTTGTTCTGGAAACGTGAAGCTGTGATCATGACGCTAGGTCGCTAACTTTGCTCAAATGCCTATCTCTTAAATTGATTCATCGCTACCAAGCTAGCGGTGGGTCAAAAAAACTACTCAATGTGGAATGCAATTTTAAGCCGACATGCTCTGAATATACGAAGCAATGTATTGTTAAATACGGAGCCCGAAAAGGCTGGCAGCTAGGCTTATCGCGCATTCGCCGTTGCAATGATCCTGATTTAGTCGAACCAATTATCGACGAGGTACCATAATGAAATTTCTTGAATCATGGGATCAACTTGAAGAGCAAGAAGAGCTGTTAAGGCAGAGAGTGAACAGCCTTAATGAAGAGCAAAGAAAACGATATTACAAGATACAGGCAAAAAAATTAAAAGATCCAGATACTTATGCGTCGATGAATTGGTTTTTCTTGGGGGGCTTTCATCATCTATATTTAGGCAAACATATTTTATTCGCGATAGAGATAACACTACTATTAATGAGTGTTATTAGCCTGTACATGGGATATGAACTCGGAATATATATTTTAGTTATACTGGCTCTATATGAGCTACCACATCTTTTCTTTGCTCAGAAAATAGCCAGACAACATAACTATGAAATATCTAGTCAAATTTATAACGACGTAAACAGTAGTAAATAGAATGTCGAATAGGTATCAACTGCCGTCATAATGGCGCTGATTGAAAGGGAATGATTATGGATTATAAATTCTACACCAAAGATAACGACTTCACTTTTCTCGATCTTAGTACAGCGACGCATACGCAAGAAGCAAAGCAATTGATAGAGCAGGGCTTTATCGAGCAGTCGCTTATTATTACTGCAGATTCCCCTGAAAAAGCGCAAGCAATCTTTCGAGATGAGCAGCAAGGTTTTTTCAAAAAATTGAATATGCTATTGGGACCCTTTGTCACCAGCGGCTATCATCGTTCTTAGCTAAGACAATGTAGGTGCTCTTTCATCTATTGCAAGCGCACCGTCAGGGAAATGCTAGAGTTTTATCTGCTTGTGAATAAAAGCTAACACTTTGAATCAAAAATACATAGAATGCGCGCCGATTTACCCATACTAATTAGATAGAGATAATGAAAAAATCTTTGATTATAAGCGCAATTGTCGGTGCGTTATTGGTTACATCTAATGCCCAAGCAGACGATAAATTTACCTTAGGTCGTACATTGCTACTGGAGCATGGTAAACATGCCGCTAAGATCCCTCTACTGGTTTGTCGAAACACCAACGCCTTTCAAGTTAAGGCGGAAAAAGGACTAGAATTACGCAAAGCCGTGATCAAATTTCAAAATGGTGAAAGCAAAACATTTAATTTCTACCGTGATTTTAATAAAGATGAGTACAGCTCGTGGCGTTATTTTGGTAAGCGCCGCTGTGTGAAAAGTATTAATGTTTATGGCAACTCTAAAGGCTCGAAAGCGGGTGTAAGAGTTTACGGAAAAGAGAAAAACTGATCTTAACGATATCGTTACCACAAGCACAAGATAGCCCTCGATAAGGGCTATCTAACCAATAACCTTCAAAGCTAGTTATTTAGCGGCTTTCATTTCTTCAATGCCACCACCATTATGCACTTGGGTAAAACCTTGTTCCACCAAGTAGTCATAGGCAATACCAGACCGATTACCACTTCTGCAATACACTACAATTGGTTGAGACTTATCAACCTTCAAAAAATGACGGTCTAGCTCAGAAAGCGGGAAGTTTACGGCATTTTTTAAGTGCCCTGATGTAAATTCTTGCGGTGTTCTCACATCGACAATCATCGCGCCTTGTTCGATTTTCTGCCAGCCTATCTCTGCCCGTTCAGAGGCATGAATTGAGAGCGTGGTGAGAGTGGAGAAACTTAAACACAATGACATGACTAGTAGGTGAAAAATCTTCTTCATAAATCTTCCGTGATGAAATTGTCAGTAGGGAAAGTATACCAACGGGAAAGGCAACGTGATGAATAATTTTTGTTAGTTTGGTGATAAAGGTAACGCTGGCTGTCTTGTTTATGGCTCACATTGCTCGCACTTTGATTTACCAGTCAAAACAAGAGACAGCCGATAGCGATTTTTTGCGAACGCCCAATAGACGAAGTTGGCAACTGGGTTGATCACTGGCCAGCGCAGAGCGCTAAGATACGGTTTCTTTCCTGCAATTTCCCAAAGATAGACATTAGCATCTACCCCTAAACGAAGACGATTATTGCTATCTAGAACGTGGAGAATACGTCTGCTCTTGGCGATGTTAATTTGCGGGTAGCTGCGCATGATCTGCTCATTCAAAACGTTAATGAATTCGACTGTACCTGATAAATAAGACTTCAAAGCACGCATCTCCTTCACGCACAGTGGACAACTCGCATCATAGAATACGATGACATCATTCAAAATTTGGGCTCCAGAGTAATAGTGTAATCATTAAGGCATGAGATAAAATCGTAACAATAGTGAGCCTTTTTCTCAGTATGTAGTATTGCACATTGTGTTTTTCCCGCTCTCCAACCAAGTTCATTAAGTGAACCAGCATTAGACCAATTAATGCACCAACAACCCGAATATCAGCGATTAAAGCAAAAGCGACAATACAAAGTGCGATGCCATTGGAAACCAATAAAACATAAGGTTTTGGGGACGGTTTATCTATTTCGCGCCCCCATAACGTTCCCGCCATAAAAGCCGCAATGCAAACGCTGTACGTAATAAACATATCGGCAGCCAGTGACGGCAGAATAAACCTAGGTATCACCACAAACAGAGGTAATAGCAAAAACGGTAACAGCCCGAAGTAACCTAGTCTTAAAATCATCCATTTACCTACCAAATTGACGGTAACTTGATCAAGTATGGATGATCAATTTGATTTATCTATGTGTCGATGCCATTCAATGAAAACGATAAATCAATGAAACAGCATCACAAAGGGTGAGATTTCAGCTGAAAAGCAAAGGTAAACTTTTGTATTAGATCCGAGCAGTGGATATAAAGGAATCGACCTTATAAGTTGAGGTTAACATTCGAATTTAATATTTAATTTATAAATAGGGACCATCCATGAGGTACATTTCTTCGTTACTTTTTGCGCTATTGTTGAGTGCATGTTCTTCTTCTCCGTATACGTATCACGTGGAGCCTACACCGCTCAAAGCGGAGCACACGCAGTATCGTCTTGATGTAGCGGTATCATTGGAATTGGGGCATGGTGCGATTGTTGGTGATGAGTCATTCGCTAATCAAGAAGAATTAGCTAAGCAATTTAGAACGTTTATTGAAAAGCACATGGCAGAAAAAAATATACTCGCTAAGCAAAGTGATGATGCACCGACAGTGAACATTACAGTCGACTATCTAAGGATATTTAACTACGGCGGTAAGGCATTGAATAAGCCTCAGGTATCACACTCTGTAGTGATCTCTGAAAATGAGACCAAACTAGCGAGTTTTACTTCAAGTAAATATACAACCAAATATGCTTACTTTGAAGATGCGGCAGTAAATATAGAAATTGCTGCATTCTTATGGGACAGCGAAGACGAGCCGCGTGATATCGAATTGATTTCAAAGCTAATAGTTGAAGATTTGGCGAATATCGGTTCTTAGTAAAGCCCCCTTACCCCAAGATAACAACTGAGATAGAACGAGACGATTTGGCTCGTTCTATTTGGTTAACACCGCATGAAATTGGATAACGGGAATCTCATAGAAGTATCAATCAACGTTATTCCTCATATCTAACTCGAATAATTTCATTATTATCAAACGTAGCATTTTCAAAATCATCGAGCTGGTGGGTGTTGATCAGTGCGCGTAAATCCTCCACATAAGCGTCACCTCGGATAGAGTAATGACCGAGAGCCTGAACAAGTTCATCACCTTTTAAGTTGTGTTGCTCGCGCAGTTGGCGACGCAGTATCCATAGATCTTCATAGGCGCGTGTAGTGTTAAGGTTATGCATATAACTGGCAGTACCCTGATACAAGTTTTCAAATGCCGCTACCTTTATATATCCACTTGGCGTCGAAAGGTGCTTACCACCATGTAGTGGCAAATGCTCGCCATATAAGCTATTGCCTTTAATGGCGAAATGGCTTGTACCCCAACCACTCTCATCGATACCTTGGGCTAACGCCATGCCGATTGGTATTATATCAATTCGAAGCAGCAGATCTTGAAGGTTATGTGATTCGACGTGATACGACTCCATCAGATCATTCACCCATTGTTGCTCTTCAAGTGTCCAGTCTACAGTTGGCTGGTAGGACAGTGCCGTTAACTTTGTCCTGACTAAAAGAATCTGGTCGTTGACTGCCTTGATGGTCGGCAGTAATAAGCGAATAAAAACGGATGTTTTTTCGTGAACAGGCAGTAAGTTAAGGTCGTTCGTTAGGTTTTCAATAAAGTACGTTGGTACATTACCATCGGTACTGATTGTGTGTACGAGATAGTTTGCTTGATGAAACTCATTGAGCAATCCTTGCGCCGTGCGCAGAGTTTTAACCGTAACATCTGGGTAAGGGTGTGTGATTTGCTCTGGCGAAATGGGCAACGCTGTATTCGCTAACGAGCTTGAAGAGATGATGAATGAAAGACAAGTGAGAACATATTGAAATAGTCTGAATAAGGACATAATAGTCATCCTTCTACCTACAAGTGGTAGTTCTAAAGTTATGCAATATAGTAATAGTATAGTTTAGATATGGGTAAGCGAGTGAAATGACTCCTAACCGCAATCGCTTCATACAATCAGTTGTAACAATGCTTATCGTTCAGTTGGAACCTGAACGGAAGTTTTATAAAATTGAAGTAAGGTTCCAAAAACAAAGTATGTAGGTGGCTGATTTTGGCACTCTGTAACCTTTTCGTGTCACGACAGCGTAATGCTCAGGTAAAAACGGATTTCGTGAATTGTTGAAGGCATAATTTCTGATCAGTGATTCTTGATTAAGGGTCTGTCTGGTTGACAATGTTTGATAATCAAACTAAATTAATGAAATATACTTTGATAATCAAACTAAAGGCATCGTTTTGGGGTTAACTACGAACCATAGCCACAATTTTTCGTCACTCAGTACTCAAGGCGAGAAACGTACTTTTTACGTACTTTTATTGACACTTACCACAATGTTTGTCGAAGTCATTGCTGGAAGCATTTATGGCTCAATGGCACTCCTAGCCGATGGTTGGCATATGGGTACTCACGCTGCCGCGTTCTGTATTACGTTGTTTGCATACCGATATACCAAAAAACATGCACAGAGTGATAGGTTCTCTTTTGGAACAGGAAAGGTCAGCGTATTAGGGGGCTATACAAGTGCGATTGCGCTGGGAATAGTAGCGCTACTGATGCTTGTTGAGTCGGCTCATCGTTTATTTAACCCACAAGTCATTCAGTTTAATGAGGCGATTATCGTCGCGTTCATTGGTTTAGCTGTAAATATAGTTAGTATGGTCTTGCTCGGTGAGCATCACCACCATCATGATGACCATGCAGATAGTCACAATCATAAAAATGATCATGCGCACCATCACGATCACAATCTTAGAGCGGCATACTTACATGTATTAGCTGACACATTAACGTCATTATTGGCGATAGTGGCATTATTGTTTGGTAAGTTTTATGGTTGGAATTGGCTAGATGCGGTGATGGGAATGGTAGGGGCGTTGGTGATAGCGAAATGGACGATGAACTTGATCAATCAAACAAGCCCTATCTTACTAGATGAGAATATCGAACAGACATATCGACAGTCTATTACAGATGAGCTAGCGCCATTTGCTACCGTGACAGATTTACATATGTGGAAGGTGAGTGGTCATCATTATTCTGTCGCGATGACGCTTGAAGCAAACTGCGATAAAACCATCGCTGAATATAAACAAATGCTACTTAAGTTTGATAAGATTGATCACCTTACTCTTGAACTACATACCAATCAGCCATGACAAATATAGAGCACCTAAACCAATCACTAACCGAGTTCTACGATAAAATGTCCTCTTGGGAGCAATCTGTTGTCAAAGAGACAGGTTATTCTTTAGCACAGGTACACACTATCGAAGTATTGGGGGTTCATGGTGCTTTAAGAATGAAAGAATTGGCAGAGAAGCTGGGTATTACTACTGGCACTTTAACGGTTCAAATTGAAAAACTGGTTAAAGCCAATCTGATTGAGCGCCGAGATCACCCCACTGACCGTCGTGCGATAGTTGTCATTCTAACGGAAGATGGACAAAAAATTCATCGTCATCACAATCAGTTGCATCTTGATTTGGTTAAAGATATTACTAGGAATATTGAACCGGAAGATGAAGAAGTGTTGTTACGTTGTTTGAGAAAAATGGCGCAAGAATTTTGATAGTTAAAATCCTATCAACTTCAACTATTGTTTTTATCAGCAGAAATGAATGTTATCGCCGCTAGTTATTTATGCATATTTTATATCTTCAATCCCACCGCCCCAAATTTCGAAATTTTTGACCTGGAACCTAACGGAAAGGACTTTTGTCCGCTTGTTTTCATCAAGTCAGCGTTATTCTTATCACTAGAGTTATCAATATAACAACAAGATGCAGATCTTCTCGTTTGTGCCGCTCAGGGCATTGAAAACAAGTGAAGAAGCAACATAAGCACGATCAATATAGGTTTACCCCATGAACGTACTCGTTATTAACGGTCATCCCAATTTAGAAAAATCTTTTGCTAACGCAGAGATCCTCAAACTGCTTGCGCAGCATAGCGATTGGCAAGTCAGCCACGTTGTTGATTTTGCTGGTGATATTGAAACCGAACAGCAACGCCTTTTAGAGGCGGAGTTGGTGGTTGTGCAATTCCCACTTTACTGGAGTACGTTTCCATCGGTGATGAAAGAGTGGATCGACCAAGTTTTCACGTTTGGTTTCGCCTTTGGCCCTGATGGTAGCCAGCTAAAAGGTAAGAAGCTGCTGTTTTCAATCACTGCGGGTGCGACTGCCGAATCTTATTCAGAATCGGGCTTTAACTTTATGTCTCTTGAGTGCTATCAGCGTGCATTTGAACACGCCTTTAAAGCCGCTGAAATGAACATCATCGATACTATCGTAACGTTCGAGATGAATGCCATTCCTGAAGAGGGCGGCGATGTAGAGAAAACCATCGCGCTTGCTCATCAACACGCTCACCAAATCATTAACACTGTAAACGCTCACATCGGATAATTATTATGTTGCAATCAATACTTGGAATCGCCGTTCTTCTAGGCGTGGGCTTCTTATGCTCTGAAAATAGAAAGCAAATCAGCTGGCGTGCTGTTGTGGGCGCGTTCGCCATCATCTTAGTTGTTGCGGGTTTTGTATTAGCGACCGAGGTTGGCGCAGATGTGCTGCTGGCGGTTTCAAATGCTGTGGGCAACGTGTTTAGCTACGGTACAGAAGGCATTAAGTTTGCGTTTGGTAACCTAGTGAATTTCAGTGTTGATGGCATTGGCTTTATTTGGGCTCTGCAAGTACTGCCGCAGATTATTTTCACCGCCTCGTTGACATCACTGCTCTACTACATGGGCATTATGCAATGGTTCGTACGCATAATCGGTGGTGGTTTGCAGTTTGTACTAGGCACCTCGCGCGCTGAATCAATGAATGCAGCTGGCAACATAGTGCTGGGCCAAACAGAAGCACCGCTTTTGGTTAAGCCTTACCACCGTGTGCTGACCCGTGCGCAGATCTTCGCCATTATGGTGGGTGGTCTTTCTTCAATTGCCGGTTCAATTTTGGCGGGTCTGGCTGGTATGGGAGTGGGCATCAACTACCTAGTGATGGCGTGTTTCATGTCGGCCCCTGCTGGTTTGATGTTTGCCAAATTGATCATCCCTGAAACCGAAGCGACGATTAATGAAGTGCCAGAGTTGCCAGATAACGAAAAGCCAACCAGTTTTATTGATGCCGTCGCGAAGGGTGCTATTGCTGGTACTTCAATTGCAGCGATTGTTGGTGCGGTGATCATCTCATGTATTGGTTTGATGGCATTGCTTAACGGCGGACTTGGCGCGCTGGGTGGCTACATTGGTTTTGAAGGCTTAACTGTTGATGTGATCCTTGGTTTCTTCTTCGCACCAGTGGCTTGGCTGATTGGTGTACCTTGGAGCGAAGCGATGCACGCCGGTGCATTCTTGGGTCAAAAAATAGCCCTAAATGAATTCGTTGCTTTTGCTAGCATGGGCGCGGTTGATTTGAGTGAACGTACTACGGCAATCATGACCATTGCATTATGTGGCTTTGCTAATATTGGCTCGGTAGCCATGGTGTGTGGTGCACTAAGTACCATGATCCCAGAGCGTGCAGGCGTGATTGGTAAATTGGGTATGAAAGTACTGCTTGCTGCTACATTGGCTAACCTAATGAACGCGGCTATTGTAAGCCTGTTCGTTTAGTCTTCAATACCTCAAAAAAACGCCACATCGCAATTTGCGGGTGGCGTTTTTGCTTCTTTTACGACTATTCATAGGTATCGAGAAAAGCTTTCAGTGCTTGCTCATCGACAATTTCTAACCCATTATCACCTTTGCGGATCAGGTCTCTGTCCGTCAGCGTTTTTACCGCGCGGCGATAGACGCGACCAGAGGTACCAAAACGCTCAGCTTCTTGATTAACCTTATCGAAGCCGCATAGCGAAGGGCTTTCTTGCTGTTGCATCAGCAAATCATAGGCAATATTGTAAGTGATAGGGTGCAGTAAGCGGTTGGTGTAAATCTCTAGTGAATCTTGATAGTCATCAGCGAGCGCAGACGCAAAGAAAAACAGCATCTCTGGCTGTTGATGCAGGTGCTCAGTGAGCTTCTTGATGCAAATAATATCGACCTGCATTTGTTCATCTGCCATCACGCTCCACTGACACGGAGTTTGAGTGAAAAATTCCATCTCACCAAAAATGTGATCGTCGCAGTTTGCCTCACCCAGTTGAAAGCGACGTCCGTTGGCCGCCAAAATACTCATCGAAACACGCCCTGCGGGCACCACATAAATGTGCTCCAATGCTTTACCTTGCGTCAAAATAGCTTCACCAGCATTAAAGTAGCGGCTACCGATTTGGCATTGATAGATCAAATCTCTGAACATAGCGCTTTTATTATTGAGCAAGGTTTTAAAACGACCCGTTGGCGACGGTTTGATTCTCATTGTTTTTCCATGTTTTATCGTTAATGGATGATCAACTAGCGGTACTTCTGCTTGTTGTCAGCCCCAACATTTGTACTATTTTGATACCAGTCACACATCATAGTGAAATCCCGCTATCACAACGGTTTAAAAGAGCTGTAGTAGGACAAAAGTCCTCCTGTTCTAAGGCGAAACCCTCCTAATATTGGCGTAGTTTAAACACATTATTGCAAGACTTCGATATGACCTGAGCAAAAAATAATGGTCACTAGAGCCCAACTAGTGCCACGCAGTCGTATCGCTACGTCGGGAAAACAAGAATTAGAGGATCAATTCATGCTCAAACAACCACATATTGGTGTTGATGGCACTCAAGTGGCACCGTTGGTTATTGTTTGCGGAGAGCCTGACCGCGCCAACCGCATTGCCGCGCTGTTTGATTGCGCAGAGATGGTTTCGCAGAATCGCGAATACCGCGTTTTTACCGGCAAATACAAAGGTGTGGTAGTTTCAGTATGCAGCACGGGGATTGGTGCACCATCAATGATTATTGCTGTTGAAGAGCTTAAGCAATGCGGTGTGACGCATGTTGTGCGTGTTGGTTCCGCAGGGGCGATGCAAACGGGTATTCAACTCGGTGAGCTAATCGTGGCAGAGGGAGCCGTACGTGATGAAGGTGGATCAAAAGCCTATGTTGATTCTGCATATCCGGCTTACGCCAGTTTTTCGCTGTTGAAGGCATTAGAGAACTATTTACTAGAACAAACTACGTCATATCACTTTGGCATTGTCCGCTCGCACGACAGCTTTTACACTGACGATGAAGAGTCAATTTGCCAATATTGGAATAAGAAGGGCATCCTTGGCGCCGATATGGAAACGTCTGCGCTGTTCGCGGTTGGTCGCCTTAGAGGGCTTCATGTTGCGTCCATTTTGAACAACGTGGTGCTCTATCAGCAAGATGTAAAAGAGGGCGTTGACCAATATGTGAATGAAGCTGAGTGCATGATGGATGGCGAGAAGCAAGCATCGTTAGCCGCACTAGAAGCTTTGATTGTGCAGCAATAGAGGATGAAAAATATAGCCATGTAGATACCCGAATAACATCTTTCAGGGTATCTACATTTAGGCCCGAAACATCGTCTAATTAATAGAAATTATTACTCGCCAGAGCGACTAATAGCTTCTTTGCCGTTATAAATTAAACGAGTTGACCAAGGAATCGGGTTCCGCAAAGCGTAGTGTGCCATACAGCCATTCTCAGCTTCGTCTAGAAGGTCTTTAATATTTTCTTCAGGCTCTGGGCTTTCAATGATGACATGTGTTTCCACAATATCGCATCCGCCGTCAGTCATATAACCGTGGTCGCGCATGTGCCCAAGGTTCGTTCTAAACACGATACGTTGTTCAAGCTTTAGTGAATCAACCTGAATTTTGCGCGCTGTGAGTATGTCGGTTAAATGCGTCATTAAGCAAAAACCGATACCAGCTGCAAAGAATGCCAGTGGTGGTGGCGCGGTATCATTACCGACAGGTGGCTGCTCATCACAATATAGTTTTACCGGACTAAAACCTGGGATATTGACAGATACAACCCCGGTTTTCTTTTGCATATCACCTGCTTCAGCACTTAGATTCACTTCAAAGCGATACGGTTCAGGGTGACGCGCTTTAGCAAAGGTTGATGGCTGATATTGGGTGGTTTCTGGTTGCTCTGCACTGAGTTCGCCCACATGATAAAACTTTTCGTTCGACATAAATTATTCCTTGTTTGATCATTTCTACGGAATTAAGTTTACTCCAAAGTAACTGAATTTAGCCGTCAAACTCACCCTTGAATTGCGAAGGTTTGGTGATATTATTCACTTTTATGTTCAAATTTGAAGGAAAGCGGCACAATGACTAATCAGGATAAAAAAATACTTTCTCATCTTCAGGAAAATGGACGAATGTCGATTGTTGAGCTTGCTAAAGCAACAGATATGTCTGAGTCAACGTGCTTGCGACGTACAAAACATCTTGAAGAATCTGGTGTAATTAAGAAATACGGAGCGTTACTTGATGCAGAACAAGCGGGTTTTGGTGTTACCGCATTTATTCAAGTGAGCATTGATCAAAGGAACGAAGCCGCATTTGATGAGTTTAAAACCGCAGCACGGGAGCATCCGTTGATCCTTGAGTGTTACTCGTTATCTGGCCCTTATGATCACCTCATGAAAGTGGTTGCCAGAACGAATAAAGAGCTTTCACACTTTATTTTAAAAACATTACGAAGCTTTCCCGAGGTAAGAGAAGCACAAACTCTTTTTGTGCTTGATGAAGTCAAACATACCAGTGTGCTACCGATCAATATGGTCGATTCAATAGAGTAGGGGCTGAACACTCTGTTTACGGTTCTGTTTCTTTCGGCAGTTTAACCCAAGGTGTACTTGCCATATTCATCAACCCTATGAATACTGACCACATTCTTGGTGAGATCAACGCCAATGGTTTGAATTATGGGCATAATAGACATAATGACCCCCAGTTATTGTGCGTATGTTTGAGAACTATTATGCAGCATGGTTTAGGGTGAGGATGTCCATATCATTCGTTAGTTCACTCTATGAAGTATTTAAATTACAGGGAAGTAATATGTTTCGAGGTATTCACTCTCGTATATCAGGAAAGTTGGTATTAGTGCTGTTTGCTATGGCAAATGCGGTATATATAGCAATGCTAATTTATAGTATTCCTAAGCTGATGCAGTATTCTGGTGGTTTGCCATTGTTTGATATGTCGCCACTTGGTTACACTTATCAAGAAGCATTGACACTGTTGTCGATGTTGGGTGAGGAGGGGCGTAGTGTCTATGTGTCACTCCAACTAACATTAGATCTATTCTACCCATTTCTATTTGCGCTTTGTTACTCTGCTTTACTCCAATGGTTGATCGGCGTAGGAAATCTTTCTAGCCGTTTCTGGCTGTGTCTGTCATTTGTGCCCGTGTTTGTATGTTTATTCGACTATGCAGAGAATATTGGTATTTGGCTTATGTTGACTGAATATCCCGTGGTATCAAATAGTTTGGTAATGGCGAGTAGCGCATTCACGTTGGCAAAAAGTTTATTAACGATGATTTATTTTACAGCGCTGATTTCTGCTATTTGTGTTGTTGTTTCTCGTCGGCTATTTCGTCGTTCAGAGAGGGTGTGAGCTAACAAATGAGGATTAAGTCTCGCGTAGTTGAGATTAATTCTGGATGTTGAATGTGGCAGTAATATTTAATAATATCAGTAACTAAACTATGATTTGGCGCTTGTGCTATCGCCTTTTTATCGCAAATTTTGAATCGAAAAGAATACCGTTTTAATGCGACTCGCAAATTTTCACTTTGTTTGTCATCTCCTAATGAGAAGGTATCGTTGGGCTCACACAATAGGACAGGTACTTTATTCTATTAATGGAGATGTGTATGTCCTTTAAGACTGTATTAGTCACAGCATTAGTCTGTTCAAGTTTTTCTGCTTTCGCGGAAACAACCTTGACCTTCCTCGATTCTCAACGCGCCGCTGCGCAGTTATCGCACAATGATGATTTCATGCAAAGGCTCAGTCAGTTCGACATGGAAGCGCGCATGAAGACGATTGACCATGTCATTAAGCCAGAGTTTAAGCGCTTTGTCCGTAATAACACACTCGATTGGACTGAACAAGATCGCCAATATGTAGAGCAAGCTTATGCAGAACTGACATTGGAATTGGATAAATATCCGCTCGATTTGCCAAAACGAATTCAGATGATTCTCACCACCGGTGCTGAAGAAGGCACTGCTGCCTATACGCGCGGTAAAGCGATCATTTTACAGCGTGATAAATTGGTTTTGGGTCAAGAGCTCAAGCGTATTATGGCTCATGAAATATTCCACATTTATACACGCCACAACCAAGTTAAAAAAGACGAACTTTACCAGTCGATTGGGTTTGATTATGTCGGTGAAATTGAATTTCCTGACGATTTGGAAGAGCGTAAGATCACCAATCCTGATGCCCCAGTCAACGATTACGCTATTCTAGTGGAATATAATCAGCAACCTGTTTGGGCTATGCCGATCCTTTACTCCATTAGTGAAAAGTATGATTTAAACAAAGGGGGGGAGTTCTTCAACTATCTACTGTTCAAATTTTTGATTGTCGCTGATGAACACGGCAACTGGACATATGATGATGATCATCCACTTATTGTTGACCGTTCCGAATTGAAAGGCTTTTTAGAGCAAGTCGGCTCCAACACCAATTATATTATCCATCCGGAAGAAATTCTTGCTGATAATTTCGCCTTGTTGATGCTAAAAACAAAGCCAGTGAATTCTCCGGAAATCATTGCGAAGATGAAGAGCATATTGATGAATTAACATCGGATTGAGCGAGCAAAAAATTGCTCAGCTGAGCAAGATCTTGCTCGCCCTGAGCAATAAACTGCCCAATTAACAGTTGAGTCATTATAACTTGTTGAATTAAGGTGGTTAAAAGTTGGCACAAGACTTGATTAATAAACCCTGAGTTATATGTATTTCATTTCATAAAATTAAGGATTAAGTCATGCCAACTCCATGTTATATTTCAGTTGAAGGTCAAACTCAGGGGCTCATTACTGCAGGCGCGTGTACTGCTGATTCTATTGGTGATACGTACGTAGAAGGTCATGAAGATGAAATGCTGGTTCAGCAATTCGATCACACAGTGACAGTGCCAACAGATCCTCAATCGGGTCAACCTTCAGGTCAACGTGTTCATAAACCATTCAAATTCACTGTCTCGTTGAACAAAGCGGTTCCATTGCTTTATAACGCATTGGCATCGGGTGAGAAGCTTAACAATGTTGAGCTGAAATGGTACCGCACTTCCATTGAAGGTAAGCAAGAAAACTTCTTTACTACTAAATTAGAAAACGCTTCTATCGTCGATATCCAGTGTGAAATGCCACATTGCCAAGATCCTGATAAAGCTGACTTTACGCAGAACCTAACGGTTTCACTGTCGTACCGTAAAGTGACGTGGGATCACGTTAACGCAGGTACATCAGGCTCAGATGACTGGCGTAAACCAATCGAGGCGTAATCCTCGTCTGATTATCAACCTACATTGATATTCAGTCAGACCAGTGTGAGA
>NZ_JAKJTB010000032.1:0-41064 GCF_050337565.1 Vibrio kasasachensis
ATACTGCGCTAGTGTGCGTGAGAGACCATTCATTCGTCCACATTAAATTAAATGCTTTTCGTTTTGTTTGAGCAGTAGCAGCATGCTTAGTTGGTAAAAATGAATCAGTACCATGGATGGCAAAGACTTGAGCCCAATACCGTATCTGTCTTGAAGAAATTGAATATTGTTTTGCTAAGTAGAGAGATGACGTGCCATCTAAGTATTGCTTAGCAATGATACATTTTAGCTCTCGGCTATATTTGGACATAAAAAGACCCCCAATAATTGGTGTCTAACTATTGGGGGTCAGTTCATTTAGCCGGCTTTTCAGGATAACTTAATGCTAATTATGCGTTTTTAGCTTCAAACTCACGCATAAATTCAACCAAGGCTTGAACACCTTCTAATGGCATTGCATTGTAAATTGAAGCTCGCATACCACCGACAGCGCGGTGACCTTTAAGTGCCACTAAACCACGAGCTTCCGCTTGCGCTAAGAACAGCTCATCTAGCTCTGGTTTTGCAAGCTGGAATGGAACATTCATACGAGAACGGTTGTCTGGGTGAATGTTATTGCGGTAAAAATCAGAGCTGTCTACGTAGTTGTAAAGCAGTGCTGCTTTTTCTCTGTTCACTTGCTCAATTGCGGCAACACCGCCCTGCTCTTTTAGCCATTTAAACACTAAGCCAGAGAGGTACCATGCGAATGTTGGTGGCGTATTAAACATTGAGTCTTTTTCTGCCAACACTTTGAAGCTCAAGAAGCTTGGAAGAATATCACTCGCGAGATCAAGTAAATCATCACGAACAATAACAATGCAAAGACCAGAAGGACCAATGTTTTTCTGAGCGCCCGCGTAAATCACACCGTACTGAGAGACATCAATTTGACGAGATAAAATATTTGATGACATATCAGCCACAATTGGCTTATCCGTCTGCGGCATATCTGAAATTTCGACACCATCGATGGTTTCATTTGGGCAAAAATGGACAAATGCCGCATCGCTCGCCACTGACCATTCGCTAGCTGGCTTCACCGCTACTTTGCCATCAATCTCAGTTTTCGCATCAAATACGTCTACTTGGCAATATTTCAGAGCTTCATCAATCGCGCTTTCTGCCCAGTAACCCGCATCAATATACGTTGCTTTACTATTGCTACCTAACAGGTTCATCGGAACTGCAGCGAACTGAGCGCGTGCACCACCATGGCAGAACAGTACTTTGTAATTATCAGGGATAGACAGCAAATCGCGTAGATCTTGCTCTGCTTGTGTAGCTACTTGAATAAACTCTTTACCACGGTGACTGATTTCCATCACCGAAGTACCTAATCCATTCCAGTTAACCAATTCCGACTGGGCTTGCTCCATTACCGCTTTCGGTAAAGCCGCAGGTCCGGCGCTAAAGTTAAAAACGTTGTCCACGGTTTCTTTCCTTGCTCATGTTTTTATAAGACCAATGTCATTAATAACACTTTTTTCCTGATAGAAAAAGTGACAAAAGAGGTCTTAAGACCTCTTTTGCATAGGGAGTGTAAATATCTTTATACTAAGTAAGCTGAACGCTACATCATAAAAGGAAGTAATATACTCATTAGTGGCACTTTTTGCCCACCTTCAAAGACGATATTTCCTTCTTTGATTTCAGCTTTTACCTGATAGCCTTGATCAGTTTGCTTTACAAACTCCATGATCAAACCTTCATCAATCATCTGCTTAATCGATGGGTACTGTTCAACCAAATCATGGGACATAAATGAGTTAAAGTGTCCTTCCAGTGCCGGCATAACCTTCATCGGATTTTGTGACACATTGTCTGTTCCTTGGGGAACCACAATTTTCCATTGAGAGGAAAACTCGCCATCGCCGATATTCATCGCGATTTTATCACTCGACAGATAAAAACCTTTTGAGAACAGACTATCGAAATAAGGGATCATCTGCTGTAGATCTTCCGCAGTTAACATCGGTGAGTTTTGATACATTTTCACTATCTGCTCAAATGCTACCGCGTCCACATCACCGAAGGCAAAATCGACTTCTAGATTCTCTAAGCTCTCTTGTTCAACCGTGACTTCGCCAACATTGAACGTATGTTTGCTGGCTACACGTTGAGTCGTGTCTGCATACTCGGCAGAATAGAGGTACTGGGCATTTTTTAAATTGAACTGAGCCATTTGCTGCTGATCAAGTACTGACATTTGTTCAATGTTCATTGCTTGATCACCAATCCAGAAGCTATTGACCTTTTTGCCACTGCCTTGGCTAGTAACATTTTCAACCAAAAGCTTCTCACCGCTATCAAAGTCAACTTCAATCGATGGGACATTTAAGTCATAGTTTACTTGACCGAGAACCGTCATTTGACCTTTGAGTGTTGATGGGGTGATCAGCACCATTGCGCCATCGTCCCCTTCCATCACTTGGTGCCAACTATCAAGTTTAAACTCAAAGTCAGTATTACCATTAAGCTGAGTTACAGTATGCAAAGTGAGCGGAACATCTGTCCAGTTGGTCATTGCTGAATCGGCAGACAAAGCAATTAAACCATGCTTAATCTCGCTGTTAACAATAATTTCAGCAGGTATACCATCGGCTTCAAACTGCGCTGCCATTACTGGATCCGTGATGGTATAACGAGTAGTCACAGTCGATGAAAGGTAACCACGATCGTAGCTCACGATCTCAGCTTTCAGCGCATCCGAATTTAATTCAGCAATACCGTCTTCTATTACGTTTTGACCGATCTGACCAACCGCAAGCGGCCAACACAAAGCCAAAGACACCGCACCGCCAATCGCAGCCATTTTTCTAAGTTGTCGCATCGAACTCATTCTTTAAATATCCATCTTCTTTGAAGTATAGCGTTTTCATCAATACCTTCAGCAAAGGAAATGATTCAAAGCCATGTTGTATTAAAGTCTACACTAAAAAAGCTTGAGATAAATCAGAGTATTGGCTGATTTGTCTTTTGTGCAAAATTTCTCCAACTCAGCTCTCAGCACTAGAAACACTTTCTTGATAGGCTGTAAGTCTGGCAAGACAAAAGTTTGGAAGATACATTGAATCAATATGCCCTACTCTGTCTCGATAACAACCCAGTGAGTATTGAGCAGCTTCGAGCGGAACTCAGCAGCTTTGCTTCAAAATTCGACATCCACTGTGCAGATAGTATTGAGGAAGCACACGCCTCGTTGCAATATTGCTTAGACCGCAATCAACCCGTTGCGTTAGTTATCGCCAGCCACCATGAAAGCTTTGATGGCGCTGATTTCTTGATCCAATTAGACAAATCGCCACTGACACAACGCGCTCGGAAAGTATTGATAAGTTGCGGACAAGACATTAAAGCCATTCTCACTGCCGTTAACGAAGGTCGCCTTGATCACTGCCTCACTAAGCCATTGCAAAATAATCTTGTCTATAAAACCGCACAAAATGAACTAACGAATTTTGTCATTGAAGAAGACAAAGAGAATCTCCTCTCATACGGGTTAGTGCTTGAGCAGCAACGGCTATTGCGCGCTCATATCGATCAAAAAATGCAAAGCTATCAAGCGGGATTCATCACAGATCATCATAAGATGTCAGACAGCGATTTGGCCGAACAATTCATCAATGCCCTCACACAGTTTTTCGCCAATCATGATGAAACTCAAGCGATTCGGAATTACTCCAGTGATCATTTATTAACAATTGAAGGTGAAGACAATGATTTCCTTTGGTTTATCATCTCTGGCGAGGTCGCGTTGTATAAAAAAGATGAGCTGGGCATGCAACGGGAAGTTGTTCGCCACACTAAAGGAAACCTAGTCGGTGGGATGTCATTTGTGACTGGTGAGGCTTCATTTTCAACTGCGATAACACTAACGAAAACCAATGTGATTAAACTCGACCGCGCCGTGTTTAGCACTGTCATGTACTCCGATACAGCGTTACTGCCCTTATTTACCAACCTATTGCTACGTCACTTTAACCGCCGATTACAACGCAATATCAATATTAAATTGCAACTGCAAAAGACCCTTGAATCACTCGAATTTGCTCATCATAAGCTGATAGAAAGTGAGAAAATGGCCATGTTAGGGCAACTTGTCGCAGGGGTAGCCCACGAGCTAAATAACCCTATCGCCGCGATTCTGCGCGGTACTGAAACCTTGACTGATAACATCCACCACTTAGTTAATAGTGATGGTCAGTGCTCACCCGAACTCTCTAGCCAGATCCTAACGCGCGCGTTATCCTCACACCCAAACTCCACCGCAGACAATCGCCAAAAGGCGAAAGCGGTAGAACATGCGATCGGCGATAGACGGCTGGCAAAAAAACTGGTTCGCTTAGGGTTAAACGATGATGAAGCATGGCTCAAAAAAACACGAGACCACCCAAGTGACGTTAGCAACGAATTGAATGAACTAGAAAACTTCCATGTGGCTGGGGCGACATTACGCTCGATTAATGTTTGCGCACAGCGCATCGCTGATATGGTGAAAAGCTTAAAAGGTTACGCTCGCCAAGATGATGAAACCTTTCACTATGCCGATATACATGAGGGCATCGAAGATACCTTAGTAATTTTCGAAAATAAGCTAAAACTGCATCATGTAGAAAAACACTACGCAGAATTACCAACGATAAACTGTTTGCCGATCGCGCTACAGCAAGTTTGGACCAACCTTGTTTCCAACGCTATTGATGCACTCCCTACGCAGGGCAAACTCACAATAACGACACGCAGCACTCACAAAGACGGCAAACATTGGGCGGTGGTTGAGGTTAAAGACAACGGGATTGGTATTCCGCCCGAGCTTCAGCAACAGGTTTTCGCCCTCAACTTTACCACCAAGAAACAAGGAAACTTTGGGCTGGGTATCGGTTTATCTGTTTGCCAGCAGATAATTCATCAACATGGTGGCATCATTGAAGTCACTTCAAGCATCAACAAATACACACAAATGTCGGTTTGGTTACCGATTGATGAGCAACCCAACAACAGCGAGGAATAAAGCATGAACAAGTACCTCATTCTATGCGTCGATGATGAACGAGAAGTATTAGACAGTGTTATTCAAGATCTCGACTGTTTTGAGGAGCACTTTTTATTAGAAGGAGCAGAATCGGTCGCTGAAGCAAAAGAAATAATTGCCGAAGCCAAAGCAGAAGATACTCAGCTAGCGCTGATACTTTGCGATCATATTATGCCCGAGCAAACTGGTATCAGTTTTTTAATTGAATTGCATGACGATAAAGTGACGGCAAAGTCAAAAAAATTACTATTGACTGGTCAAGCGGAATTGGAAGACACCGTGGAGGCAATTAATCATGCCAGCCTCGACTTCTATCTGTCTAAACCTTGGGGTGGTGAGCAAATACGTTCAACGGTCAAAGAACTGTTAACGCAATACATGATAGCCAATGAACCCGAGCTGATGCCATGGGCATCCGTGCTGGATACTGAAAAAATATTTAACGCGATTTCTGATAATCGAATCAATTTTGGTGAATAGGTGCACACTTTCAGCCCCTATGGCGGCATATAAATTGCTTAAAATAAAAATATCGACAAAACAATGACATTTTAACCTAGTGCTGCTGTGCAACTATCAGTAATATGCACGAGGTATTAAAGGGTAACAAGTGTCGCCCAAACACGGATTAATAACTTAAAGGTTCATCTCCTTATGCGTAAAACAATCTTAGCTGCAGCGCTAGTGCTTATATCTGGTCAGTCTTTTGCTATGTCAGATCCTAACAGTCCATCAGTTATGAGCAACTTTAGCTACGATTACCTTGAAGCCCGTATTGGCGCTAGTCCTGGTACATTCGGTGCTGGTATGAGCAAATCAATTCACCCTAACGCGCACGCTGTTGCACGTATTGATTCTGAATTCTCTGGTGATTTTGACTCAGCGATGGGTGTTGGCTTCCATGCACCAATCAACAACTGGGCTGACCTAACAGGTGAAATCCTTTTCCGCATGGTTGATAGTGATTCGACAGGTACTGATACTGGCATGGAGCTTAACCTTGGTGTTCGCCAATGGCTTGGTCCACAATTAGAAGTCGGTGGTAAAGGCGGTTATGTTTCACTCGATGATAATGAAGATTGGATTGCTTCTGCATACGCTCGCTTCCACGCAACAGAGCTATTCTCTCTAGGTGGCGAAGTCCGTTTCAACGAATTCTATGGTGATTCAATGATGTTCACCACTCGTTTTAAATTCTAATCGAATTTTACGAACAAAGAATAAAAAATCCCGGCATTGTTTTGCCGGGATTTTTATATTCAATTATCTAAGCAGACTATTCCAAGCCAAGCTGCTCAGAGATAGCTTTAATTTGTTCCAAATCCATCTCATGCACACGGATCATTTGTGTAATTTGGCTGATTCGCGAGCTTACTTCATCCTGTTTGTCACAAGAATCTGACTTAGCGTCCCAAGATGTGCCATCAAGATAGGCGCTGCAGTCTTTTTTCAGCGCTTCCAAACTAGGTTCTAATTGCGCCAGCTCTTTCGAAAAGCCTTCCAGCTCTTGTTTTACCTTTAATTCACGCTGGAATAGCTCGCGTGAGCGCTCTAACAAGGTAACTTGCATATCCGTCTGTTGATTTAACTGGCTATTTTTCTTCGCGGCATCATTCAAATCACTTTTCTGTGATTCTATCTGCTTATTTAGATCAGCATTGCGGGTTTCAATTTGAACTATTTGCTTATTAAGTTCAGCAATTTGTTTCAAATGATTTTGTTGCAATTGCTCAATTTTGGCTTGTAGTTTTTGCTCAACCTCTGTGTCAACCTTCGCCACTCGCTCTTCCACGCTGACAACTAGTTGTTTTTTCTCTTGCTGGATAGTTTGATATTGTTGCTGCAACTCAACATAAGTCGCTTGCCAATTGCTTGCTGTAAGTGATGAGCCTACCAGACCACCAAGAGCGAGACCCAATACGCCAGCAATGGCGATGTAAAGATAACTACGCTTGTCACGCTCTTCAATGACAACGACGTCATCTTCATTGTTATCTACATCAGTCGTTTTATTCACGTTTTACTCCTACTTATGCTAACGCATAAGTTCTGTGATCATGAGGGTCGAGGCATAGACTAAGAAACCAGAAACTAAGGTTATCACAACGTATTTTTGCAATTTTTCGTTGGTTCTGTAACGAATGAATACAAACGCAATGGCAATAAGAAACACAATTGCAATCAATCTGGTCATAGCTTCTCCTTAGCAGACTCAACGCCCGGCGTCCCAACTCAGCAGGATTCTAACCTTTTCTTTTATACCATTTTTTGGAAGTAAAAGGTCAGAGCAAGGTTCTTTTCTCGCGTTAAATATAGCTTACACCCATTCTCAGTAACCACATTGTTTAATAAGCGGACAGTCAAACCAATTTACTGGCATTAAATTTGGGTCATGACAATATTTAAGGTATAAACAATTGTCCTAATTATTCGAGGCAAAAACATGAAACCATTTAAACAAGAAAACAAAAAACGTCGTATCTTAAAAAAAATGTACCTAGGCGAATTCGCGATGCTAGGTTTCGAAGTTGGCTGCAAAACTAACATTACAGACTTCGAGCGCTACGACGTATTCGTTGATGATTTTATTGACTACATCGATAGCTTAGGTCTATGTTTCGGTGGTGGTGGTCTTGAAATTTTTGAAGGTTTCATTTGTGTATCTGAGCGCTACAAAAATGTAACTGAAGAGCAAAAAGCTCTTGTTGTTGCATGGCTAGAAGCTCGTGAAGAAGTAAGCTCTGTAGAAGCTAGCGAACTACTAGACGCAAACTACTTCTAATTTGTTTGTTTAAAAGCACATCGTAATAAAGCGCTCTTTTTTGGGCGCTTTTCATTTGTGTCGCTCCCTTGTCTAACATTTTCCCTCCAATCCCCCATCACGCAAGGCTCTCCCATCTTTTCAAATTGTAAAAAATTGTTGAATAGTTCAAAAAAAATGATAAAGTTCCCTCGTTGTTAGTACCCAGTGCTAATAACTAGCATTTGCTCGCTTTATGAGCAATTGTTCCGATGAAGGCTGCAGGAGAGTGGTTATTAACCAAATATTAACATTTGGCTGAATTAACCTACCGAAGAAGTAAATCTTTCAGGTGCTACCTTAGGGTAGTGAGGACTGTAGTTGGAGGAACCTCTGGAGAGAACCGTTAAATCGGTCGCCGAAGGAGCAAGCTTTGCGCATTGCAAAGTGAAACTCTCAGGCAAAAGGACAGAGGAGTGGAAAGATAACATCCTGTTACTTAGTGTAATGCTAAGTACTCTATCTATTGATCGTCCTTTTTGGGGCTATCATGCCTTTCACTCTTCTCCTTAACTAATTTTATAAATTAAGGGGAAACCATTGAACGACTTACAAGCTGTATTAAAAACTATCGACAATTTTGTCTGGGGACCACCACTGCTTATTTTGCTTGTTGGTACCGGCATTTACTTCACTTTTCGTTTAGGCCTACTGCAATTTAGATACCTACCTACCGCTTTAAAAATGGTCTTCAGCAAAGACGATTCAGATAAGCAAGGTGACGTTTCTAGCTTTGCAGCACTTTGCACTGCCCTCTCCGCGACTATTGGCACAGGTAATATTGTAGGTGTAGCAACCGCGATTAAACTCGGTGGTCCTGGTGCGCTATTTTGGATGTGGCTTGCTGCTCTGTTCGGCATGGCAACCAAATACGCAGAATGCCTGCTTGCGGTAAAATACCGTCGTGTTGACGACAAAGGTGAAATGGTCGGTGGACCTATGTATTACCTGCGAGACGGTGTGGGCTCAAAAGCACTCGCAACTATGTTTGCCATATTTGCACTTGGTGTAGCGTGTTTCGGTATTGGGACCTTCCCTCAAGTAAACGCCATTCTAGACGCCACTCAAATTTCATTTGGCATCCCTCGAGGGATCTCAGCAAGCATTCTGACTCTATTAGTCGCGTTTGTGACTCTTGGCGGAATTCAATCTATTGCAAAAGTGGCCGGTAAAGTTGTACCGACCATGGCACTCTTTTATGTACTGGCATGTTTAAGTGTGATCATCATGAATGCTGATCAGCTTTTGAATGCATTAGAGCTCGTAGTGGTTTCAGCCTTTACATCTACCGCCGCAACAGGTGGCTTCTTCGGCGCAAGCGTGATGTTGGCTATCCAATCAGGTATTGCACGTGGTGTTTTCTCTAACGAATCTGGTTTAGGTAGCGCACCTATGGCTGCTGCCGCTGCTAAAACTGACTCCTGTGTAAAACAAGGCTTAATCTCGATGACCGGCACCTTCATTGATACCATCATCATCTGTACGATGACGGGATTAGCGCTGATTTTGACCGGTGCGTGGCAAAGTGATTTTTCAGGTGCGGCGATGACGACTCACGCCTTTGCTGTGGGGCTGAACATGGACACGTTTGGTCCAATGCTGATCTCGATTGGGCTGATGTTCTTTGCTTTCACAACGATTCTTGGTTGGAACTATTACGGTGAACGCTGCGTGGTTTTCCTAATTGGTACTAAAGCGGTGTTGCCATACAAAATCATCTTCGTTTGTTTAGTCGCATCAGGCGCTTTCCTACACCTTGATATGATTTGGATTATTGCAGATATCGTCAACGGCTTAATGGCAATTCCAAACTTGATTGGCTTGATCGCCCTACGCCATGTGGTAGTAGCCGAAACAAAATTGTTCTTCTCAACCACAGAGAATGACTCGCTAAACTCAGTAAAAGCCTAATCTTCCGACTGTTATTCTACACAAACAAAACGCGGCTTAAACAAGCCGCGTTTTTGATTAACTAACTTACTCGGCTGTATAGGCGTTATTTATCATCAAGCAATAACTTCACGCCTAAAGAAACCAACACCACACCGGTTGTCGCTTCCATCCACGTCATAAAACGGCTACTTTTCAATAAACCTTTTGCAGTATCCAACGCACCCGCCAACCCACACTGCCACACCATCGCGATGACAAAATGAATAGCGGCCATTAAAAGAGATTGCGCAAACGCTGAGCCTTCAGGATTAATAAACTGCGGCAAGAAAGCGAGATAGAATATGGCTGTTTTTGGGTTAAGTACATTAGAAAGAAAACCCTCACGTAAAGACCGTTTCACACTCAAGCTATGCTTATTTAGTGACAATTCTTCAGGCATCGCTTGCCCTTTCCACAATGCGCGTAAACTAGATAAACCAAGCCATATTAAGTAAGCAGCACCGACCATTTTTACGCCGGTAAAGAGCTGAGCTGATTGCGCCAGTAACGCTGAGATGCCGACAGCAGAAAACGTGGCATGCACGAAAAGCCCCATGCAAATTCCCAAACTGGTTGTTGCTCCATCGACCACTCCGCCACGTGAAGAGTTACGGATAACCAGAGCCGTATCAACACCGGGCGTGAGCGTTAAAATGGTAATCGCGATTAAAAATGCTTCAAAATTGACAATCATACTCATACTTCCTTGTTTACAAGTTTTCTTTATACCGCTATCTCAGCCTTGCAACAAACAATTTATCTCTGCTGCTGTGATTGCTAAACTGGTCATTATCTTATAAATAAAGGCTTAACTTCATGAGCGCATTTGAAAAACTGGTTTCCCACTCAAAGAAAATTGCCCACTTCAATCACCTCGCTGCTATCTGCGGCTGGGACCAAGCATCCATGATGCCAACTGGCGGCAATCAAGCTCGCTCTGAAGCAATGGCAGAGCTTTCTGTGCATGTTCACTCGCTGCATACACAGCCACAACTGGTTGATTGGTTTGCTGAAGCTGAGCAACAATCACTCTCCAGTGAGCAATCTGCTAGCCTGCGTGAATTAAAAAGAGACTGGCAACAAGCCAATTTACTTCCTGAAGCGCTGGTTCAAGCTAAATCTCTCGCAGGCTCTAAATGTGAACATGCATGGCGTACTCAGCGTAAAGAAAATGACTGGCAAGGGTTTGAAAAAAACTGGGCAGAAGTGGTAAAACTCTCGCAAGAAGAAGCACAACTACGAGCTGAAGCCAACAACCTCACACCCTATGACGCGATGTTAGATATTTACGAACCGGGCACCACCTCTGCTTCATTGGATACCCTATTCGCGGATGTAAAAACCTGGCTACCTTCGATGATTGATCAAGTAATTGATAAGCAATCATCAGAACGCTTCGTAGAACCAACTGGCGTGTTTGAGACTGAAAAACAAAAAGCGTTAGGTCTTGAAGTAATGAAGTTACTTCAATTTGATTTTAATCACGGTCGATTAGATGAAAGTGTTCACCCATTTTGTGGCGGTGTGCCTAGCGATGTGCGAATTACTACACGCTATAACGAAAGTGAATTTGTTCAATCACTCATGGGAATTGTACATGAAACTGGGCACGCTCGTTATGAACAAGGGCTACCTAAAGCGCTCGCGGGTACACCTGCTGGCGAAGCGCGATCAATGGGGATCCATGAATCACAATCGCTTTTCTTTGAGATGCAACTTGGTCGTAGCGATGCTTTTGTCGCGCACTTGGCTCGTCTCGCAGGGAACCACTTCACCACGTCAAACCCTGAACTGTTATCACAACAGAATTTCCAAAAGCTCTATACACGAGTGAAGAAAGACTTTATCCGCGTGGATGCAGACGAACTCACCTACCCTGCACACGTTATTCTGCGCTACGAGATTGAGCGCGATCTAATCAACGGTAATATCAAACACACTGATGTGCCGGAGCTGTGGAATAACAAGATGCAGTCATACCTTGGTTTGAGTACCGAAGGCAATTACCGCAACGGCTGTATGCAAGATATTCACTGGACTGACGGCGCGTTTGGTTACTTTCCATCTTACACTCTTGGCGCTATGTACGCGGCTCAGTATATGGCAGTAATGAAAAACAGCGTAGATGTAGATGGTGCGATTCGCTCTGGTGATCTAACGCCTATCTTTACTTGGTTATCTGATAATATTTGGAACAAAGGCAGCTTATTAACGACCGATGAGCTGGTAACGCAAGCAACTGGTGACGTATTAAACCCAAGTCACTTTAAGCAACATTTGATGAATCGATACTTGTAAATACCAAGCACAATATCCAGCAGCACATATAAATTGATGTGCTGCTGGTATGTTCTTTCATCGACTAAGCTTCTTCTACAGAAATAGTTGTATTGGTCATTTTAGCTATTAGCCCTCCAACTCGTTTGCGCATCTCACGCCTATCCACAATCATATCTATAGCACCATGCTCTAAAAGAAATTCACTTCGCTGAAAATCTTCGGGAAGCTTTTCACGCACCGTTTGCTCTATGACTCTGCGCCCAGCAAAACCAATTGTCGCTTTGGGTTCACCTATGTTGATATCTCCCAGCATGGCTAAACTCGCGGATACGCCACCAAAGGTTTGATCGGTTAACACCGATATATAAGGCAACCCTGCATTGGAAAGACGATTTAGAGCCGCACTGGTTTTAGACATTTGCATTAAAGACATTAGGGACTCTTGCATGCGTGCTCCCCCACAAGCAGAAAAACAAATTAATCCACAATGGGCATTAATAGCAGCTTCAACCGCTCGAATAAAGCGCGCACCGACCACAGATCCCATGGAACCCGCCATAAAAGAAAATTCGAATGCGCACACCACAACGGGTAAGCCAAGAAGACTTCCTTTCATCACAACTAACGCATCCTTTTCACCCGTGCTTTTCTGAGCAAGATATAACCGCTCTTGATAACGCTTTAAATCCTTAAAGCCTAGAATATCTTTTGGCTCAAGCTCACTCGCAATCTCAGCTCGCTCTCCTTTATCCAAAAACGCGTCCAAGCGACGCCGAGCCGCCATTCTCATGTGATGACCGCATTTCAGACATACTTCAAGGTTTTCTTCTAGAGCGAAGCGATAAAGAACCTGATCACATGAGGGGCATTTAGTCCACACACCTTCTGGAATCGAAGTTTTACGTGTACTGATTATGCTCTTTGTTTCTAATAGCTTTTCTAACCAACTCATGAAGAACCTTTATCAAAAAATACTTCTCTACCTGATTGCATTGACGGCATTAATGCGTGGTGTCACTTCTTGTACTCAATCAGAACAATTTTAACGAAACAACATTGTATAAGCCTATTTCTGATAATAAAGTGTCGTTTATGGGTTTGATAATCCAATATTTTGGGATTACTAAAAAATGTTAGAGAAGATTGATCAGCAATGGTTAAGAAGTTTCCACTGTGTTTATGAGAACAACAGTTTTAAAAGAGCGGCTGAATTTTTAAATTTACCGACATCAAATGTCAGCCGACATATCGCATTATTGGAAGAAAGGCTGAACACGCGATTATTTGAACGGACTACTCGCCGAATCACCCCAACATATGCCGGTGATCATCTTTATTTACGAACTCAACCATTACTAGACAAACTCAATGATGCGCTTGAAGAAGTCACGCAGCATTCTAATGAAGTTGTGGGGCAACTAAAGGTTCTTATGCCAGATTCTCCTGCATTAGCCCAAGCTGTGGTTTCATTTTGTACCCAATACCCTTCAATTTCATTATGTTGCGATACAAGTATTAGCCCAAAAGAAAATGCACTTGATGGGTTTGATGTTGTCCTGAGTTTTCACCGTGGGAAGCTCGCGGACCACAATTGGGTAGCAAAGGAAATTAAACGCTGGCCGAGTGCTGTTGTCGCTTCACCTGAACTTATTCAAGCTTGTTGTTGCCCTTGTGAGATTACAGATTTAAGCCAGGTTCCATGTATCAGCAGCTTATCGGCGTTGAATGGCACGCCTTGGGTTTTTAAAAATACAAAAGGCGCACTTATTACTCAAAAGGTGCACTCTTCATTTAAGGTTAATAGTGGCTACCTTGCCAAAACAGGGGCATTGGCTGGTCTTGGATTTGCCATACTTCCAATCGAATTCTGCCGTGATGAAGTAGACGCAGGCTCTCTACAAATAATAGAACTAGAGTACAAACCTGAAGATTTAGTTTTATATGCTTTTTATGCTGGCAGAAAGCATTTAGCAAAAAAAATCCCAATGTTTATTAAGCATTTACAGCAGCAAGCAACTGGTCAATACTAACGATCTAACCCTGTTGCTGAATAAATAAATGAGCACCTTGTTCTTGAGCGATTTTTTGAGACATGTTGACGTAATCGATACCATCATCGGCTAAACGTCCTAAAAGTGTATACATAGGAGATAAATAGCAGGCTTCCTTATTTTGAAGAGCGATTTCAATCCCGTATTCTAAAATGTGCTGCGCTTCTTCGAAACGACCGACTTCACCATAGAGCTCCGCCTTGATCAAAGAGTACAGTGAGTGGGCAATTTGATCGCCACTCGATGCCAACCAATGGTTATACCCCTCTTCAACAAGCGTCAACGACTTTTCTTTGTTCAATGGTGTGGTGAAAAATAGTGCCCATCCCTTAAATAGAGACGCTACACCTCGGTAAAATGGGAAATTTTTAGAATCGGCGATCGTCAGCAAATGTTCTGAAAGAGTGATGACCTCCAGAAAGTTTTTTCGGTGGTATGCAGACCAGATCTTTCCCTGTAAGACGATGGCATAGCTGAAAGGATCGCTCGAAACATTTGTTTCAGGTTGGGCACGTTTAAAAAATTGAATATCTTCATCACGGCACGCCAATGTGGCGGATAAGCCGCCAAAGCAACCTGCTAGCGCGAGTGGATTAATCCCAATGAATAAAAAAACATCTTTTTTTTCAATCTGTTGAAAAAAATGAAAGGATGCTTTTGCATTACGAATGGCATCTTGATGCTTAGCAAGCCAAAATTGAGAATTCGTCAAACAACTATGGGCTAGTGATTTACAGCTATCATCATCAGACTGCTCAGCAAGTAAAAGCATTTCTTGGGCGGTATTCTCGGACAGTTCAAAGTCCATGGCCATCAGTTGCCTCACCCATAATCCGCTCAGTGAAACACAATGCCGAAATTTGCAACGAAGCTGTTTCGCAAGTTCGATACATCGTTGATAAGCGACCACTGTACTATGACTCACCCACCCACTTGTAACCCGAGCGACTGTTGCCTGAGTTAGGTAAATATCAAACAATAGATCAAGCCACTGATCAGGGTCTGATAGACATTGGTGGCTTTCCAGAGCCATATTAAGGTCACGTTTGGCAGCATAATAATCACCCGATTCAACACATTGTTTCCCCATACGCAACAACAATTGAGATGCTTGTTGCCAAGCCTCTGCCTTCGTATAATGGTCAATAATCTGTCGTTGTATTTCTTGAGAGGATGCTGAGGCACCAGACTCAAGATATTCGGCAATGGCAAGATTAATCATCCGCTTCTCTTGATGACAGGTTTTGCGTTGGATAACGTCCTTTAAGAAAGGGTGATTCAAGTGAACCATGCTCTTTGACGATAACCTAATCAGCCTCATTTCGGTCAACGTCTCGAGCACTCCCGGATGAGGCGTCGAAATCGCATTAATATCTGCAGGCGTCAGGTTATCGTTCATGAAAGCAATAATCGAAATCACTCGTTTCAATTCAGACGAAAGCGCATCAATTTTGCTCTCAAGATACAGAGTAACCTCGGTCGGAGTTTTGTTCTGAGTATATGATGTCAGAAGCTGATAAAAATAAGATGGATTCCCTTGAGCCCTATCTAAAATCAAGTCCATCGTCTCTTTTGTACCCTCACTGGCACCCACAGGCAATTGCGCCATTTCTTTACGTGTTAGTGGCATTAAAGTCATGTTGATGGCTGGAACTCTGACGGCACTAAACAATTCTATAAGATGACTTGCAGCACGGGTCGGTAAGAAAGCAGCCCCGATCAGCAAAGTCTGACTTTCAGACCTTGTCATTAAACTGAGCAGCGTCGTAAGCGTGACCTCATCAATTAGGTGGAAATTGTCAAATGACAACAAAACAGGGCCAATATTTCCAAGGCTTATCGCTAATTGCTCAGTCCGTTTGTTGAAATCGTCTTCATTCTCACCTAGAACAGGCATCATTCCTTCGTCACCTGAAAGCAAGTTGTGTAATGCAGTCAGTAGAATTTCATTGGGTGAAGATGCGAGATGGAAATCCACTTTCACCGTTATCCAGCCTTGGCTTTCAACCATGTCTGCTAGAGTGTTTAGCATATGGCTTTTCCCTATTCCTTGCCCCCCTTGAATCGCCAAAAGACAATTTCCACTTTTACTTGTTACTTTATCAACCGCATAACGAAACAGCTCTATCTCATGTGTTCTACCTTGAGTTTCGCTAAAAGATACTCGGCTTTTATTTACCAGTGTTTTGTACCCAGAGGTTGAAACTAGGTCACAATAAGAAAAACTTTGAGCACTGGCTTCGACTAAAGAATCTGAGACCAGTATTGTTGCCCGGTCAACTTGTAAAACGAGTTCTGACATCTCATGAATGTCCGCTTCATTAAAACGCCAAAGATCATCAAACTGTTGAGATAGTATTTGCGTTGAGATGATTGCTCTAAAATATGGCGTCACTCGATGAGAAAGGTTTAACAGGGCTTGTTGAAGCGCTAAATACAACTTTTTTTCATTATCAATGCACGGTAAGGCGACGACCAAAGTGTTACCGAAGCGTTCAGTAACTAACGGTGATAAAAAAGAAATACGATCCAATATTTCATTTATTATTACTTTTGAATCGGCACGCACCCACAAAGCCAGAGCGACTTTTTTGAGGTAAGGCATCTTTTCTTCCGCAGGGTTAACAGTGGTTGTATTCAGTAGTTCTTCGATAGGGACCGAAAAAAACTTTGCTAAACGTACAACTGTTCTTTTACTTAATGAGTTTCCCAGCTCAGCACGCTTTATTGTCGCAATTGAGACACTGCATCCTTTTTTTTGACTACATGCTTGCTCCAGTCCCTCTTGAGAAAAAGCATGTTTTTCTCTAAATTCCTTTAGCTTCTTGCCATCAATCAAGACAGTTTCTGTCATTTTATCTACCTAGCATCATTTATATTTTATATATCAGCGTAGTTCAAAGCGGCAGACATTCAAGTTTGAAGAACTCATAAGCTAATGTTTTAACTATGAAATAAAATTATTTGATACTGAGTGATACTCTAAATTTAGCACGTGATGCTGATTTGATACGGGATATACAGAGAAAAGTTCATATCATTAATTTGTGTTTTGGCTGTATTAAACACTGGTGGTAATGAAGATATATTGCTAAAAAATTAGCCTCTATTTTCAACTGTCGAAATCAGAATTTATTCAGAAACAAAAATTCACGTGGTTGATAAATTAGATGATATTTTCATAGGAAGAGTTTTAGATAATCGGCTATATCAGAACTCGATTGAACTTTAAAAACTTACAAGGTATTTAAAAATGACAACATTAACTAATCAGTTGGTTGATTGGAATGGCAAGCCACTTACCATTACCAATAAAAGTAACTCTTACAACCTGAAAAATACTATCAATGGTGATACCGTCCTCGTGATGCAAAATCTCAATAATAGTTCAGGTAATGTTAATCTGAAAGTTACGTCAGGTGGAGGGCTAAAGAAAGAGTTTACTCTACAACCAAGCAAAGATGGATTACCAACACTTTTCGTACATAACTATGAAGGTCAAAATATCAACCTCGAAGTGACTTCTGAGTCGGAAGAGAAGTTGGCTGTAACGGTCGCTGCAGTCGGGCCTGGAATGTATGAGCAAGGTGAATTACCACGAGATTCTAAAGAGCATGACATTACACCAATTTATGAGAAAAAATGCACCTGTGAAGCCCCTTTCACACGTGAAGGTTCAATGCCAGCAAGTCCTGCTGTCTTGAGTTTTGGGCAACGCAGCCAAAATGTTGCTTGTTTTGTACAATTTACCGGAGCTAAAGCGGCTTGCTACGGTGTAAACCTCGAGCCTGGTAATGATTTGCCTGAGCCTTATGAACCCATCGGAGAGAACGGTTCTTCTACTGGTAACATCATAACTGTTTCTAAAAACTTTTATGGCTCTAATGTAACTGTTGCTAATGTTTCTCCAAATGTCAGCGGCATATCGTTTGCAAAAATAAAAAGTTAATCTGTAGATTAATTAAACGGCACTTCATAAAAAGAACTGCCGTTTAACCCATACTAATATTGGTACTATATTTATTAACCTTATCTAATTGTAGGAGGTTAAATGAGTAAAAGACTCATTTGGGTCATGGCTTTATTTTTATCAGGTTGTTCACCTTCAAGTTCCAATATTAAACAGGATCAACCTAATACAGGTATTGTTGAAATCAACCAAGGAAATAGAATAGAAATCAACCATACACCGGATGGCAATTTGATTCTTTATGCAAAAAACAAAACTACTTTAGCATCAAAAGGTGAACTCACCGTATTGCTTGGGAGCGACATTATAAGCAAGTGGAACATACCTGCTTTAGTTGGAATTAACAGTTTATATGGAATAAACCCAAAGGGTGAAAATTTAACAATTGTTAACACAAGCATTTTTAAAGATACTCCTATTGATTTTAATATATTCTCCCCAGGCTTGAATGAAAATGTCCTTTTACACCCGAATGGAATATCACAACCACTTGAATTAAAGAAAGTATACAAAGCTTTGATATACCCAAGAAGAATGCAGCTAAAAGTGAATTCACCTGGTGACTTTGCTGTGATTCTAATTTATCAAGGAGGAGTTCCATCTATATACTTGTTAAACGCCGAGAACAATGTCAACTACCCAGAAATTGAGAACATTGAAATATTTTCAAAAACTGGGAATAGTCTAACCATTGAAAAGATTTTTCATAGTGAGTACTTATTGATTGTGAATCTTTCACCTAAACAAACTAAAGATGTATCGATATCCCTTACATTATTATAGATTCAAATTTTCCATACAATTCATTTATCTCCAATAAAAAGCTAGAGATATGACCAAACCTCTAGCTCAATAATAATGATTAATTTAGTATTTAATTCAATTTATATGCACTTTTATATGGGTAATTCAAACCACTTTGAGATAAACCATTCTCTACCAACATAATTAAATACCCTATGGAACAACAGTTTGGGTCCATCACTGGAACATATTGTTTATATTTAGCAGTCAGTAACTCACTCAAAGGGGCTGAAAAATGTGTAAAACCAGTACAACCAAACATAATACTGCCCGCTCCATCTTGTTCAATCGCTTTACCAGCTAGCTCAAATAACTCCGCAAGTATTTTTGCTTCCGCATCAGGAGACGGGTCTTTCAGTTCATTGACCGTTTTATCGAGAGGCAAAATCGAAGCAAGGTTCTCGGTTACGCCAAATGCTCGCACATGTTCGTTTTGTAGATCAACCACATCACGAACCGTCAGAATCGAGACCTTCTGACTCAGCAACATTGCAGTAAAAAAGCTTGACCTGAATCCACCAACAACGGGGATTTTAACCGCTTGTCTTGCGGCCTCAACCCCACACATATCCATGTCCGTCACAAACACTCCATCATATCCGTCTTGCTCTGCCTGAATCACTTTATTTAAGACATATGGAGCATTGATTGTTAGATCCATCCGGGATTGGATAAATGATGTACCATGATCAATATGCTCTAGATCAATAGTCACCTTATCACTTCTGAACCTATTCACACTCTTCGAAATCTGTTCAGTAAATTCTGTTGTATTTACTGGGATAATAATCTTAAGCTTCATTTTCATCGACATTTCAACCTCTCATCTTATTTATAATTGGTGGATGATAGCTACCAAAATATCCTAGTCTTTTGAACACCTCTGAAAAATTCTCGTGGAACCAAGGCTGATTAATTTGAGGGGCTGCATCAACAGTAAATATTGCCATCTCTTTGAATCGGGGATCATCTTCGTCATTTTTCCATGTTTCGATGATTTCATCATTACTCATTAATGAAGCATCACTGGACAGGCAGCAAATCAAATCAGGGGCCATAGCAACTGGCATATTTAAATCATCTACCCACAAAATCATATTTTCATTTTGTGAAATGACGTAATATTTTTTACCGGTATGATCTTCCTGATATTCTTGCGTGACCCAGTCAAAACCATTGCTGGTCACTGTATTGACGTTACTCAATCTGCCTTTCATAACACAATGTGCACCATCCAGAGTTTCTATCGCATTAAAACAGGAGAGTTGGTCTTGAATACACTCTCTAATATGCCGACCAAGCACTCTTGCTTTCAATAACATATCTGGGACAACGGCATTGGGTTGCTTTAATTGACGCCCTGTCATTGCAAATGAAGCAAGGGATGCACGATCATCAAAACTCTTCGATGTGCTGATAATCCCTCTTGTCATTGCGTCAACATCAGCGCTCGATTCACAGTCAATCACGATAACGCCGCCATCTTCTTTTAAAGATTTTTCTGATGTGAGTACACCGGGTGAAACCGAGATCGGGCTTTCTAATTCCAAGTTTGCAAACGTCGATAGCTGTAAGCATGGGAACGCCCGACCTCCACCGTCTCCATTAATAATCGGTATTTTTTTTTCTGCGGCAACCAGTAGACTCATACCATAAGCAATAGCTCCGGTTTCAACAGGTGACAATGTTGAAAAGGTTGTATGTTGAGTTTTCTCTAGATTATGAAATGCGGTGACGGGAGAATATCGATATCCTTTTTGGAGAAACTTTTGTGGTGCTCCCATAGCAGCCAGTACCGGAAGCTGATCGGTATCTTGAACCTCATGGATATCAATATATTGTATTTGAACCTCAGATTTTGATTTGAACAGTTTGTCAATTTCTTTGAGCAGCTCTTCTCCGTTTTCATGTGAACCACCACCACCACAAGCATAAAAATGAGCACCTAGAATAACATCAGCTAAATCTGAACGATTTAGGGTTTTTTCTTTTGATTTCATAAATAATACCTTATTCGAAATGAACAGATACAATAAGCTGATGTCGAGATCAGTTCAGTATCAATAAAGTATCAAAGCAGTATCATCTAGCTACTTTTCGTCTTGGCTAGGCTAGAAATGTGTTCCATCTGAAAAGCAGTCAGCTTTGGTTAATGGATGTTCCGCAGTGGCGTATTAAAAAGCGAGGGCACACCCACGAGAAAGTCTTAGCTAATCCACCCGTGTTCGATTTGGAACATCTGCAAAAATCGGATAACTTTTAGTAGGGCAAACTTTACTTCTGTCGCAAAGTTTATTTTCAACAACCCCGATGAAGAGAACCTCAACTCACCAAGAACGTCAGTGAGCTTAAGACTCCCTTTGTTGTTAAAGAATGCTAAGAACCGATAATCAAAGCCCAAAACTAAGCAATTCTAAAGCAGTTCTCTGTTGGTTAATGACCAAAGGTACGCTTGCTTAAGTAAACTGATTCTTAGTCTTTTGTGAAAACGTCGCTTTGGCTGATTACATTGGAGCTTTGTAGGAACCTCTTTCAATTGCGTTTTCATTTCGCTTCCATCCCCCAGCACAGTGCACCAACAGAGCTGTTGAGTTGCACTGCCAAAAGGTCAAGCCTTCTCCTGCCGTTGTAAACCACTCCACGTGGTACCCATCCATTTCTAATACATGAATCAGGTTGTCTGCTATGGCAGATTCATCTTCAATAATGACGACATTCGATTGATCGCTCAATGTCTTAACCTCACTGACAATACTTCTCTTGATGCATATGTTGTTCATCTACTTTGGCGCAAAGGCTATCGGATTGACACTGCAAAGGCAAAATTCGTGGGCAATCTTAGGAGGTTGTTACAAAAATCGACTCCGAATTCAGAGTCGCGGTTCCCCATATTTTATCTACCAACTCAATGACCAATAATGAATTCAAATGGAAACATTTTATCTCTCAAATAATTCTGTCTGTCGTCGCTGGTATAGTTGGATCGAAAGCTACTTAAGTAACTGTTAATCACTTCTGTCCCGAAGAGACTCTGTCGTACCTTAACGACTAACAGGTAATGAGAAAAACATAAAATCAGTTGGATGAGAGATCAAAGATGAAATGGGGGTATTCCTATTCAGCATTTTTTGAAATGCTCTTGCCCCCTATTAAGTTAAATTCATCATACAATGGCTCTATGAAGTAATACTTCGTAAAGCCGCTGCTCTCTTAAACCAAACACCTAGATACATCACAAAAACAACTGAATGTTTTCTTTTAATCGCTCTACCTTACTTGAAATCGTCAGGGGTATTATCCCTTGATCAGAGATCTTTTTTAGTACCAGTGCTGACGGGGTTACTTGATGATATTCGGCTTCTTCTCGATTTTTGTTCACTATCATTTCATTTAAGTCACCCGCGTATTTATCTGGCAAAGTGTGACCATATTCAAAAGCTCCTCTTAATAACGGAGAGTAAGCGACAAGTTTAATTTTTGGGTTATGCTTTGTTAACGCTGTAATAATCTGCGGACTAAAACAAATCTGAACACCTAAATCTGCGTCTGTCTGTGGCTCTATAATCGTATATCGGTATTGTGCGTAGCTAATCGGTATTAGATCATACTTGTCTATTATATTTTGCAATTCAACAATACGTGATAAAGAATAGTTGGAGATTCCAAGCCGCTTCACCACCCCGCCATGAACCAAAGAACTCAGCGCAGACCATGTTTCCAACAAAGGCGTTGATGTATCATCAATATGTGCATACAAAACATCAATATAATGAGTGGATAGCCGCCCGAGAGAAGCGTTAACCGCGCTTTGTATTGATTCTTTGCTCAAACCCTCTGCTGTACTAAAATTCATACCATCAAGGGGAAGCGCGCCTATTTTTGTATGGATCTCAATTTGCTCTCTATTTATCGTTTTTAGCCAGTTTCCGATAACCGTTTCACTTTCCCCTCCTTTCCCTGCCCAAAATGCGTAATTGTTAGCGGTATCAATTATTGTTCCACCACTTTCAACAAAGATATTCATAATCTCTTGTGCTTGATGTTCAGGAATCGATGTTCCAAAGCTAACCGTTCCAAGTCCAACGTTCATGATTGTCATTCCTTAGCTATTAGCGACATGTGATGTTTATGGGAAAATAAACAATGTTTACTTTGAACGTTTTAAATATTGCACGACAATGTCATTTCATAAACAGAACAGTATGCAAAGGTCATTTCATGAATGAAAAGGAAGTGAATTGGAACGATCTTCAACTTTTCGTTTCGGTTGCCCGAGAAGGCGGGCTTTCTGCTGCCGCCAAATCATGTAAGCGAAGCCCTGCAACACTGGGACGTAGGATGCATGCGCTGGAACGAAGTTTAGGTAAAGAATTGTTTATTCGACACGATCGTGGTTATGAGTTGCTTGCCGATGGAAAAGAATTATTAAAAGAACTAAGTGCAATTGAATCACAGATAGCCAACTCAATCGGTTCCGATTCACATACCAGCAAACCGTTAGTCAAAATATCGGCTGGTACATGGACGACACTTTTTTTAATTGGGAATATTGAGCAGTATTCAGGAGCACTAGACGACACTCGAATACGCTTTATCTCAACAGAAAAAATACTTGATATACCGCACAGAGAAATCGTAATTGGCATTCGAAATAGCAGACCTACCGATGAGTCTTTGGTTTGCCGTAAACTAAAGAGAGTCGAATTTGCCCCCTATTCAACGGAAAACTCGCCTGAGATATGGATAAAAGTTATTTCTGATACTCCCTCCGGTCGTTGGCTTGATCGCTTTATTAATAACAGCTCAATTTGTGAAGTCAGTGAACCTAGAAATAGTCTTGATCTCGCACTTGAGGATAAGGGCATTGCTCTACTACCTACATTTATCGGAGACGCGCAGCCAAAACTTCAGCGCGTCGGAAACATAATTGATGAGCTCGGACATGATCAGTGGTTAGTAACACACCACGAGGACCGTTACTTACCAGAAGTAAGAACGTTAATCAGCCGACTCGGATCTGCTCTCAAATAGCCTAAAAAGTACGCTCAAAAAGCAAAATCTTACAAGGTGTTATCTTACATCTTGCCTATACGATAGGCCATGTAAGACAATAGTGATAACCAATATCGACTTTCTATTAATCTAAGGTAGAAATGTCACTTACTGAAGAGTACAGTCTTGCTGAAATCAATCATTCTCGGGATAGTTAAATCGAGAATACTGAGCATCTATGCCGAGATAAATGATGATCACAGAGCTTAACGTTTTATACCCAAGAAGCTTGAAGGTGCAGGTAGGCGGCAAGTAAGAAAGTCGCTGAGCATAGGTGAACTATGTGATTGGGGCGCACGAACGCAGCCAACACAGCTGCAACTTCAAGTATGACGGGTATAGCTGTTGATCGGGTAATGTTTATAATTCTTTATATGAAACGAATATGAAAGTAAGACTTGATGTAAAACAACTGCATATCGGCCACTATATTTATCTACCGCTAAAATGGGATCTGCACCCTTTCTTACTCAACTCATTCAAAATTAAGAATGATGAGCAGTTGAGCATTATCAAACAACTAGGGATAGAATCGATCACAATTAATGCGCTCAAAAGCGATGTTAGTAATGTGTCTGTTGAATCATTAAACAGTGCTAGTACGGCTGAAGTTAATACCGAAAATCAGATCCAATCTATCTCTGAAGAAGCACTCGGCGACATGTGGTTAAAGAAGCAAGAAAATTGTAAGCAGTTTGCTGCCATTGAAGACCGTATTCACCGATCAAAAGAGGCATTCTCGAACACGCTTAATGATGTGAAAGATACCTTTGACCTCGATAAACTGATCGAGAATCCGAGCGTCAGTAAATCATTATCCATTATTAATTTTATCTTCAAAAACATTAACTCGGAGGGCGGAAGTGCGATTCATTTAATGAATGATTCCGTTGGCTACAGTAGGCTTCACTACCACTCACTAAATGTCTCTTTACTATCGGTGTTGATATGTCAGGCGAAAGGCTTTACCCCTAAGCAGTGCCAGTTAGTGGCATTTTCAGCTTTATATCACGATATTGGGAAGATTAAACTACCTGTTAGTTTGCTCTCAAAATCAGAGCCACTTGAAGAATATGATAAAAAACGGCTTCGTTCTCATTTAGAGAAGAGCTTACAAATTGGTGAAAAGATCCCTAAATTTCCTGAAGCCGCATTAAAGTTGATTGGTCAGCATCACGAATTGAATGATGGTTCAGGCTACCCTAACGGTCTAAGCAAAGATGAAATTCATCAACTCTCTCGTGTACTCATTTTAGCCAATGCTTATGATAATCTTTGTAACGGCTTAGGGACCCATTATAGCCCGCATAATGCACTAACGTACTTATATAATAAGTGCCGTGAGCAACATGATGTTAAAGATATAATGGCTTTGATTAGCGTTGTTGGAGTTTATCCACCAGGGACAATTGTTGTACTATCCGACCATCAAATTGGTGTGGTAATTTCCACCAATAAAGAAACTAAACTAAGCCCATACATATTGATCTACGATGAAAATGTCCCTCGCGATCAAGCCGCAATCATCAATATCTCTGAGTTTGGTTTAAGCATCAAGAATGTATTAGATAGCAAAGAATTAACCCTAGATCAGTATCATTATTTAAACCCATCATCGCAATCTACGTACTTCATTGATGTCGAGTAACACCAGCCATGCCCTTCTTAACTGTAATTGTTGATTAGCCTAGAAGTATGTGGGGATCTGCGACCGATCTAGCCAAAACACCCACCAATCACGACCGCAATATTTACTATAAAAAGAAGGCTTCGGGCTTGTTCAAAACTCGGGATTTAACGTTAGCTGCGCAACGCTTAATCCTTATTAGTAAGAAATTATTTGTAGACTAGCTCAAATGAAACAAGCACGAGCTCTGTAGAGTCATTGAAGTCTATACCATACGTAGATTGACAGTCTTTTGTGAAGAAGTCCTTGTGTGCTTTGTACCACCACTCATAAGTACCGTCACCTTCACCTTCTGATTCCGCAAATTCTCGGCTAACCTGACCAAATGGACAAACATCAATATTGGTGACTTTAACGATACAGATAGGGGCCTTATTCCAATCCAGAACAATTTGGTATTGCCCTACTTTTGGAAACTCCTCACCTTCTAAGATATAAGCTTCCTTTACACTACATGTTGCGCGCTTTATGCCAACAGACACCAATCGAGCACACTCGTTTGTATTGTATTCATCGTCACAAAAGTAAGTCGTTTCTACGTCTAAAACCCCATCAAGTTGAGGTTCTGATAATGTACTTGCATAGGCTTGGAAATAATCCTTGTATCTTACGTCCATGCTGATTTCTCCATATAACATTTAACATTGCACTAAACTGCTGGAAACATGTAGCGACACTTTTTGCGAAGTAAAACACCGAATGTAAAAAGTCAATTTAAGTGCCTTCCTATATTTGTTGTTCAACATATGAATGTACATCAAATGCTTTTCTGCTTCTAGTAAACTGCTCACCTATATGGTATGCCATAACTTCTAGAGGAGCATCGGCATACTTATACTTATTCAGCTCGTTTATATAGCGCTCTATAAAGCCCTTAACCCCCAACTTATTCCATTGCACCACATGAACTAATTCATGTACATGTAGATGAATTTCATTAATATAGCGAGGCTTAATAAAATATATGTTCTTGTACGTTATTGCAGCGACCCTCATTGAAATAAAATCAACAATATTTGGGTCAGAAATACTGCCAATTGGCGGCTTCGGAACTTCATCGATTACAACGAAATAGCAACATTCAAGGAACTCTAAGGGATAATAATGCCCTATCTCTGAGTGCAAAATTGAGCATGATTGTGCTTGGTTTACAAACTCCGCAACCGTCGACTCAACCCATTGTTCCAATTCATCAATCATCCGCAATTCCCTTTTAAATATGACGAATAGTATGAACATCCTAACCTTGAACCACCGTACCTTAGAGACTAAGTACACGCGGTAGAACTGGAGGTTACTATGTTCACAATTCAAACTACTGGCGTTAATCTCACCAATAATGTGCTCAGTATTCACGGCGTTGATGCATATGGCAAGTACGTCTTAAGAAGAACTGCTAAAAGAAACAAACTCTTAGACACATTCGCCAATACCCCTGCATCCATCATTGGTATGTAGCTTGCTCTGGTGTGTTAGGAAATGGCGTGCATAGGCATATCACAATTATACAATTGACTATAAAGAGAAGGCTTCGGGCTTGTTCAACACTCGGGATTTAACGTTGGCTGCGCGACGCTTAAACCTTATTTATTGTACGAATTTACCAGACGTGTTCGTCACCTTGCCACGTTAAGAACTTACCACTTTGTTCTGTCGTGAGGCTCTGTACAAGAGCGACGATACCTGATGCGCTTTCCTCAACGGTGATGTCAGCCCCCTCCCCTCCCATATCTGTCTTAACCCAACCAGGATGAACAGGACAAACTATAATGCCTTTCGGTTTCAGTTCTAGCGCCAATACTTGCATTACTTTGTTAACTGCTGCTTTAGAACTTCGGTAAGCGTACATACCTGTGCTATCACGATTTAGCGCCCCCATTTGGCTTGAAATCGTAACAATCCGTGGATTTGATGATGCTTCCAGTCGATTCATAAAGGCACGGCTAACCATTAATGGCGCAATAGTGTTGACCGCAAATGTATCAAGCCATTCTTTTGGTTCAATGGCTCTCATTGATTGATCACTTGACCCCAAAATACCTGCATTATTAATTAAAATATCGATTTTGGTGCTTGCTAATGTAGAAGCTAGGTTATTTATTGAGGTTTCATCTGTAACTTCTAATTCAAATAAAGTTAGCGCTTTGTTCGAAAGTAAACTTTCTAGCTTAGCCGATGGCAGACCACGATAAGTAGAAATCACATAGTAACCTAGATCTAAAAATTGCCGAGTGAGTTCAAGACCAATACCTCTAGAGGCACCTGTAATTAATACTGTTTCCATTCGGTGAACATCCTTATTCGTATAGCATTGCATTAGGCACTAAAACGCCGTTGTTGAATATTATGCCCCAACATTGATTAATCTGGATACATTTACACTACCCTCGGGCATGAATAAAAGGTGAACTTAGCCCATCTATCAAGATTAAAACATTGCCCGCTTAACAATTGGAATCTAACCTAATTGCTGTGCACTGAAGAATATATCACTCTAAAGTATGAATAAGTTCGTGGGACGCAGAGCGAGCTTGATACCCAATAAAATTAACAAATATTAAAAGATAACGAAGAGTCGACATGAACCAATACGTCAATGAACCATCCAACTATCAGCTACTGATTAAAAACCTGCTTTTTTCTCCGGTTGCTTTTGACCCGAAGCAAGAGATTGTATACGCCAACCATCGTCGTCATAGCTACGAGACTTTTCATGACAGAGTAAAACAACTTGCCAATGCTCTGACAAAGATGGGCGTAAACAAAGGCGACACGGTTGCCGTCATGGATTACGACTCCCACCGCTATTTAGAATGCTACTTTGCTATCCCTATGATTGGAGCGAAGCTGCACATGATAAATGTTCGCCTCTCTCCTGAGCAGATTCTCTACACCATTGACCATGCTGAAGATGACATACTTCTCATCCACGAAGAGTTTCTGCCTATTCTGGATCAGATCAAAGGGCGTATCGATACGGTAACTAAGTATGTGGTATTGCATGATGATGAGGGGTGTGAATACGAACAGCTTCTAGAACAGGAAAACGCACAGTTTGACTTCCCAGATTTTGATGAAAATACCGTTGCGACCACGTTTTACACTACAGGTACAACGGGCATGCCTAAAGGTGTTTTCTTCACCCACCGCCAACTGGTTCTGCACACGCTCGGTATATTAAGCACACTCGGAACAAACGCAGTTCAAGGAAGACTTCATCAAGGCGATATATACATGCCTATCACGCCAATGTTCCACGTACACGCATGGGGGCTTCCATATATGGCGACCATGCTTGGCGTCAAACAGGTTTACCCCGGTAAGTATATCCCCGATGCTCTGCTCAGTTTGATAGAACGCGAACAAGTCACCTTCTCGCACTGTGTTCCGACTATTTTGCATTTGCTATTAAGTTCACCTAAAGCTGACTCTGTCGATTTATCTCGCTGGAAAGTCGTTATTGGTGGTGCAGCGCTGCCAAAAGCACTGTGTAAATCAGCGCTGGAACGCAATATTGATGTTTTCGCTGGTTACGGGATGAGCGAAACGGGTCCTATCCTATCTATTGTGCAACTGACCCCAGAGCACTTGAAATTAGATCTTGATCAGCAAGCTGAGTATCGCTCTAAGACGGGTAAAAAAGTCGCGATGGTCGAAGCTCATATTGTTGATGAAGAGATGCAAAAGCTTGATCACAACGGCGAGGCGAGCGGTGAGATAGTAGTTCGTGCACCGTGGTTGACTCCAAACTACTATAAAGATAATAAAAACTCTAAAGCGCTATGGCGTGGTGGTTATTTACACACAGGAGACGTTGCTACCATTGATAGCGAAGGCTTCATTAAAATTACTGATCGCGTTAAAGATATGATTAAAATCTCCGGTGAATGGGTCAGCTCTCTGGAACTTGAAGATATTATTCACCAGCATCAGGCCGTTTCCGAAGTTGCCGTCATAGGTATGCCACACAAAAAATGGGGGGAAGTTCCCCTTGCTTTAGTAACGCTAAAAGAAGGTTCTCAAGTCACTGAGAAAGAGCTGCTTAACTTTGCGAAGGATTTCATCACCAAAGGCATCCTCGCCAGAGAAGCCCTGTTATTGAAAGTGAAGTTGGTCGATGCAATTGCGAAAACCAGTGTTGGTAAAGTTGATAAGAAAGAACTTCGCAGGCTATATCTGTAGCCAATTTTTATCCTCCGTTTATATCGAGAGGATCATTTAGTATGCAGCCCTTTTACTCAGCACTCGCAGAAGGGCTGCACAATTAGTTTCAGTTTATAGGATGGGCAAGAGTATCGGTATCTTGCTGCTATTCTCCCAGTGCAATCCCTTCTCTGCGCGGGTCGACACCACCAGTCAATTTGCCATCATTAAACACCACACCATGAAGACCAGAGTTAAGATCGCGAACATCGACTTTATAGCCCATTTTTTCTAACGCTGGCTTAAAGCGCACTGCTTCTGTCCCCTGCTCTAGATCATAGGTTCCGAATCGGTTAACCATGCGTGGCATGTTAATCGCGTCTTGAATATCCATACCCCAATCAAAATGGGCAATAAGAGTTTGAGCAACATAGCCGATAATACGTGACCCACCAGGAGACCCTATCGCCATGTAAGGTTGGTCTTCTTTAAGCACAATAGTTGGCGTCATTGAAGAGCGCGGACGTTTCCCCGGTTCAACTCTGTTAGCTACAGGATAGCCATTTTTATGAGAGGTAAATGAAAAATCAGTCAGCTCGTTATTAAGAAGAAAGCCATTGCTCATAACCCTAGAGCCAAATCCGTTCTCTATGGTACTAGTCATCGATATGATGTTGCCCTGCTTATCGACGATAACGATATGCGTGGTGCTGGGCAGCTCAATGGATTCATCATCTGCGAGTGAAATGCGGTTGTTCCATGGCGGATTACCTGCCTGTACATCTTTAAGCCCCTTGCCTTTCTTAAGTAAGGCGGCACGTTTGGCAAGGTACTCTTTATTGATCAGCCCATCGGGCATTGGCACAAAATCGGTATCGGCTATGTAGCGCCCGCGATCAGCAAATGCCAACCGTGATGCATCACCAATGATTTGCCAAGCGCTTGGATCATCAGCCCCCATGGCTTTTAGATCAAAGTGACTAACAATACCTAAAATTTGACCAAGGGTTAACGCCCCTGAACTTGGTGGTCCCATGCCACACACATTGTATTGACGATATTCAGCACAGACTGGCTCGCGCTCAATAACTTTGTAGGTAGCAAAATCTTCTAGCTCAAGATAACCCGGGTTATCACTAATGCTCTGAACTTTGGTAACAATGTCTTGGGCAATCCCTCCATTATAGAAGGCTTCTTGCCCCTCTTTCGCTAACGTCTTCAGCGTGTTGCCATATGCCTTATTCACCAGTAGATCACCTTGTTGAAGTGGCTGCCCGTCTGGAGTGAAAAAGTAAGCTTTTGTATCTGGGTAACGGCTTAAACGCTCTTTATCTCGCTCAATAGAAGAAGCTAGCCGTTCTGACACAGTGAAACCATTGTTGGCGAGTTCAATCACTGGCTGGAGTAACGTCGCCCACTCTTGTTTACCATACATTTCATGCATATCAGCGAGCAGCTTTACCGTTCCTGGTGTGCCCACAGATCGCCCGCCAACAACAGCTTCATAAAACTTTAGAGGGTTGCCTTCCTTATCCTGAAATAGCTCAGGTCTTGCTGCTAGTGGCGCGGTTTCTCGCCCATCATAAGTGGTGATGGCACCATTCTCAGCATTGTAATAGACCAAAAAAGCCCCACCACCTAACCCTGACGATTGGGGTTCAACTAAGCCTAAGGCAGCTTGAACGGCTACTAAAGCATCGGCTGCAGAACCGCCGCTTTTTAACACCTTGTATCCAGCTTCAACGGCTATAGGGTTGGCTGCCGCAACCATATACTGGTTAGCAACTACCGCCTGTTTACCCGTGATCATGCTAGTAAGCTCAGGGGAGACGCTATCGGTCACATCGGCTGCAGTTGTCACAGTGGAGGCAATAGCTAAACTTAAGATAAACCATCGATTTTTATACATATATGTCCCTATATTATGCTGCGTTGTTTGGGTGATGAATTACTCTCACTCAATCAAAGAGAAACGATCAGCCCGTTTCAACGGTACCATTGACCCTGTAGCTAGTATAGGTTCTAGAGGCGTTAAGTTATTTTTGTTAAACGACGTTGCAGCAGATTAAATGCCTTCCCAACCAAAACAATAAGGACTGCGCCCGTCAAAACAGGTGTAATAAGAAAAGCCCAGCTTTGCCCTGATAGCATAATCAGCATTGGATTCGCACCCGCAGGGGGATGCGTTGTTTTGGTTAATAACATTACTGATACGCCTAAGCCGGAAGCAATAGCGAGGGTTAACGGCGTGACTCCCACGAACTGGGTAAACGCCACACCAATTACAGCTGTAATCAAATGACCAAATACCACATTTTTAGGTTGTGCTAATGGGCTATTCGGCACGCCGAAGACCAAAACAGCTGTTGCACCAAACGGTGCCATGACTAATACAACCTCGGCTGTTGATGCTTCCAAATGAGTAAGTAACCCAATAGCGAGAGCTGCTCCTACTCCTGCAATACATGATATTAAATTGTTGTTCATTTCCCACTCCACAAAGTAGACCAATCTGTCTCCTTTACAATGTAGACAAATCGGTCTACTTTTGTCAAACTATTACTATGCCCTTTTACTTCGATGAATAAACTATGAGTAAAAAACGTGAGTTATTAGTCGATACTGCCCTTGACCTTTTCTATCATCAAGGTGTACATGAGATTGGAATAAATGAGATTTTGAAGGTCTCTGGTGTAGCCAAACGTACCATGTATAGTCATTTTGAGAGTAAAGATGCCCTCATCCTTGCCACTTTAAAACAGAGACATACCAACTTTATACAATGGCTAAACGTAACACTCGAAGGTGCTCAGTCAGATCAAGATGTTATCAATAAATTATTTGATGGATTGGAGTCATGGTTCAGCAACAAATCATTACCACTTGGTGTGTTTCGAGGCTGCTTTTTTATCAATACTTCGGCGGAGTTCAGTGCTATAGAGAGTGATATCGTTAAGTTCTGTTCATATCATAAAGCAGAGGTGAAAGAATTGATTGAGCAAAAACTCAGTGGCGAGTCACCAATGCTACTAGATGCAATCTGTATTATGAAAGAAGGCGCAATTACAACCGCTCACATGAGTGGTAAAGCCGCTGTGGTATGCCAACAAAGTAAAGCCATACTAAGCTCTTTGCTTAATCAGTAGTCGTGGTTAGATTGATTTAAACCTAACTCTCGCTGCTTTCGTTTAGTTAAACTACTCGCAACAATGCGATAAGACTCGGACAAGTAATATTTTAAATCGTCGTCTAACTCACCTGAGGTCTCTGTTTGTTGTATCCATTTCATACCACGACTAGCAAAATAAGGCGCTGGTTTATACCCATCACAATCACTCAGGAACTCGAAGTTTAAATCGGACGTTTTGAAGGTAAATGCAGCTTGGGAGTCACTACTCCAGCCACCAATAGCAAACACTTTTCCACCGACCTTCCATACATCTGAATTACCCCATTGAATGACATGGTCGGCTCCTATTAATGAGCCGCAAAAATGGTTGAATTCATCGTAATTCATACAATTTCCCTTAGTGCTACCAATCTACAGGTAAGTTTGATTAAGGAAGCCACCCTATTTGCTCAAACTACCCAATAGTCACATCTGGTGATCCAGTTGCAACTACACCGCCGCAGCCGATAGCATCACCCACTCTGGCGGCGGGCATACCGTTAATAAACACGCTGCCCGAACCGGCTGCAATGGCGCGACCATGGAAGCCATGCGGTGTTTTTGGGCATGGGCAACCATGCGGGGCGGCGGCATCGCCCAAACGTGCGGCGGGAATACCGTTGATAAATACGTCACCACTTCCCGCTATAATCGGCGTTGATGGAAAACATCCATGTGGTGAGGCTATATCACCTAAACGTGCTGCTATTGGCATTTGTTTGTCCTTAGAAAATCATGATATTCAAGTGCTGCCTGATTGAGTTTTCTATCGATCAACCCAGTAAAAACGATCTGTAAATCCATCGATGTAAACCATCGGAGTCATAGCATCAATCGTATTTTTAATTTTATTGTCGACTTTTGATTTTGTATCATCATCAAGTTCCACATCATCGAAAACAAATGTCTCCCCTGTCAGATGCTTATATATATTAAGCAAATAGTATTCATCCTCAGGAGATAATGGATATTTTTTTTTGTAGTCAAGATAGCTCAAAGAAGTAATAGAATTTGGAGACCCTAACAATATACCTTTCCCGAATAAATTATCATCAGGTCTTATTGTTTTGTAGTTCATATTGATCAGCATATTAACTGCCGGAATATAATTATGATTAGCAGCGATAGTCAAAAGATTTATAACCATCGAATCTAACTCCTTGTATTTAACGATGTAATTTAACCAATCACTTTCCTTAACTACGAGAGTTTGAATATAATCCATCAACGGTTGATAGTAGTTCCCTTCCGCAAATCGAATGATTTCTCTAATATGATGGTCGCGTGACTCACGCGTTTCATCAGGGTTGTCTATATGCTGCCTTTGCAGTAAATAATACTGCGCCCTTAAATCACCTTTCTCTGCCAGTTCTTTAAAGCCTTGCTGCGCTCTGTACCAATTTTCCGCAGAACAAGTTTCAATATGTTCTGGTATATCAATACCGATTGATTGACCGACTCGTGTGCTTAAAGAGCCTTTTCCAAACCATCGACATTCCTCACCACCATCAGATAAAGCGAGCGCGGCAAACGGATTACCAGCTTCCATCGCTCGCCCTAAAAGCGCAATGACTTCCCCTCGCATTTCGACATCATTGGAACTCATTCGCGCCATCCAGACCATAGCATCAGTGTTTCCAGCCTCAATTAGTGGTTCAAGTAAATGCTCATACCCTGCACCATGTTGTAACTCCATCAAAAACTCATACATCTCATCACCCGGTTTAACTGAGCTGGAGATATACGGATCGTCTGATGTTTTATTGATGTTCTCTTCGATAAAGGTCTGAAACAGGGCATTATCATCTCGTGGGTTTGGTTCACAAGCGGTAATGCTTATCAGTAAGCTGATAGTGGCTAGGCATTTCACCAACGGTTTAAAATGTAATTTCATCAAGACTCCAATTAATTCTCGCAATTGAGTTAGATATGCATTCCACAGGAATTGCCTGATAGGTAACAATATCTAGCTTACCGACAATGCTGTCTTCGGAAAATGAATGTCCTTGTTTTCGTATCAACACCATGTTTTTACATAAAATTCGGGATAAATTTGAAAAAACCTGTTTTAAGTCATCATCTTTCGCTGTTTTTACAAAATATGCCAAATTGAACCATTGCTCTCTATACCCTTTCCACTCTGCTGGGTAATCTTTTCTGCCTTTGGGTAAATCAGCCATCATTATTAGCGTCTCTTTCCACTGACGTTGGTTGGTGATGTCATCATCATTTTGGTCAGTGGCAAGCCACTTCATTATGTTCACGATGGCTTGAGCTTGCGATACGTTCGCCTCTTCAGCGGAGACCCGTTTACCTCGCCCATCAAGGTGAGAACTCGTCTGCTTTTTGCACAACGCCGTTAGCAAATTGGCCAAGGTTTCAGGGGGCAATTTAACCACCCATTGTCTAACTTTCTCACTTTCCGATTTTTTCTCTACATTAATATTCACAGCCAAAAATGGGGCATACTCTTTGCGTAAGGCTTCACTCTTATAGTCTTGCCAAACACTAAAGGGCATGAGTAATACTTTTGACGCGCTTAAGCCCATCGCAAATCCGATGGTTAAAATATCATTGAGAAGCTCAAAATCATTATTGACTCCGTTTTTATCGGCTTCACCAAACACCGATAGCTTGCGGAAGTTGCTCTGTTTCAACACGCCGAGTAAACAATCTAAAAAATCATCCAAACGCTCAGTATCAACCACTATTTCGGTTTTACCTTGGCAGCCCGGCCCAAACACTAGCCCTGCTTTTGCAACAACCAGTAAAATGCCACCATGAAAAACCAAGCGGAACTCCGCTTGAGCCCCAACCCCCGCGGCGGCGGCTACCTTACCTTGAACGGAGCCTAATTTTTGTAAATTGATTTGGGGAGGCGATTGGCTATCCTCTTCCTCATTGAGTGACTTATTTGAGGCGGTTGGTGGAGCCCAATACACCGCAGCCGTAAGGCTACCGCCAGCCTCAACGCCAGCAAAAACATCAACCCCAGCAGAGGCTTCGGCAGCAATTTTTGCCCTTGCTGTTTCATTAAAGCTCGCACCAGTAAGATTGTAGCCATTACGTATATTAGGTTCAGAGATACAAACGGTGCTGCCTTTAATACCAAAGCCTTCCCCAATATTGGTAGGACCAATCGCGACTTTGGTACTGAGCTGGCACGATGCCGCTGCTAAGCCATATATGTTGCCGATAATGTGGGCGCACAAATACCCCGCTTGATAGTTATGCTCATTGCTTGCCGCATCCTGATACTTAATATTTAGCTTATGTGGTGTGATCTGTTTATTAGCGCTGGTGTCTTCTTGCAAAGGCAGCCAGAAACTCATCGTCAATTGTGCTTGTAGTGCGGTAAATGTTGCCGATACTCCGCCAGAGCCACCAATATTACGAGGCTTAGAAATAAGATCTGAATATGAACTCAAAGGTGAATTCAACTCCGCTTCCGCTTTCGACGAAAAACGCAACAATTGAGCGCCAGCCTCTATATTGTATGCACCACCTTTGCCGTTAGGACCGATACCCTCTTGGTAGTGGTAGCTGTCTTGCCAAAAGGCGGTATCAAATTGCTTTTCGGCTTTGAGTGGAATAAGCGCCATTTTAAAGTTCGGCTCTGCTAATTGCTTCAAAGCAGCGCTCATATCGCCGCCTTTTATTACGTGTTCACCTTGAGAGGCTTTTTCTACCACGCTTATCTTACTGGTAATATTTTGGACGTGTCCGGCAGATTGGCATACCAAACGTCGATCGTCTCCCGGCATATACCATTGTGGACCGCGAACATAGAACACTTCTCCATCGGAGAGTAAGCAACATTCCACCACTTGGATATCGTTGTAACCCGCTCGGTTACTAAACCCTGAAATTTTAACCTTTTTAGGTTTAAAAGCGTCTTCATCCCAAAGTAAGGTAAGCCGCTTCGGCAGTTGAGTGGTGTCGCCAATGGTGAATTGAAGGCTTTGTTCACCCTTTGTCGCTTTTTTCTCAGCCACCTTTTTTAAAAAGGTCATACGAGCAAGGGCGACTTTTTTAACCCACAGCAATTGGCTGAATAACTCATCAAGTGGCGAGCTTCCTGTATTCAATACTTGGGTTAAGGCAGACTTATGCTCTGTGATCGTCGCATCTATCACTGCAATCAAGGCGAGCGTTGGGTAATACGCCCAATCTGTGCTTTTGTCGTTAACTAAGCTTTCGATCCCTTTTTGGTCGTTATTACCATCTCTGGCTGGTCCGTCTAGTTCTTCATATAACTGTTTGATCAAAGCGCTACTGTTTATGTCTATCGGCGTCGCTTTTCCATTGTCCACTTCTCGCCAAGGTTTTCCAGCTAACGCTTTTGGCCCAAGTGTAATGCCCGTATCGCCAATCAGTTGCTTCGGGGTTAAACACTGCTCCTTCACCGCATAACCGTTAAGGTTTAACGCCCTGATACTCTCTGCATTTTTATAATGACCTGGGCTGATAGCGAGCGGAAGCGTTTGCTCCTCTTCCTCAGAACGGTTCATATCACGCCATGTTCTTTGCATCAATTCAGGCCATTCAGACAGGTACTCTATGGCTTCACTTTGAGAACTAAACGCCAGTTCAAAGCCTGATTTTCGCTCAGACATTGATTCCTGATTTAACGTTTTAATTGCGCTCGCTATTTCTTTTTGTTTGGTGGTAGAGAAGTAATCTAACTTCTCCATAAACACAAACTTGGAGCCATCTTCTGCATCAACATTGCCCGCTGCTTTTTCGGCATTTTTTTCTAACTTAACAATATGCTCAGCAACTAAATCCAATATCTCGGCACGTAGCTGATTGTTAACTTTGCTAATGAAATGCGAGCTAGACTCTAGATTTGGTGCTTGAAGCTCCGCAGGGTAAGTACTGACTGTCGATAGCCAGTCAGCCTCTTCCTTATAGCTGTCTTCCACTTCATAGTTTAATAATTGTGCGACGTTTAATAAGAAATCATTCGGGTTTTGCCCATCGACTGCAAAAGCTCGCATGTTAATAGCAAACTGAGCAAAAAGCAGGGCTCGATATTTCTCAACCTCTGCTTTTTCCATAAAGTCTTCATGTAACTTGGGTGCAAATTTTGACAATATTCCCAAGCTATTAATATTCTTAACTGTCGCTTCTGTGTCATCAGCAACAATGGCTTCTACCAGTACCTGCTTTTCTTGCAGAAGTAGGTCTTTTACTTTTTGATCAATGGCATACCAAGTCTTTTTCTCTGTTTTAGGGTGAGATGGTACATAAAGAATATCAGCGAATGGTGGATGAGTTTTGCAAGTATCTGCGGCATCTTCTTCTGCACTTGGCATTGCTGGCGTAGCTATGCGTGATCCGCCGGTTTGAATTGGCGATGGCAGAGGCAGAATTAACGTATTTCCCTCATAGATCAAGTTTGGATCTTTTATTTGGCTACTATTGAGTTTTATCAACTCTTCTTTAGATACATTAAAATGCTGAGCGATAAAGCTTAGGCAGTCATTTTTCAATATTGTGTAGGTATTTTGGCTCATGTCATTTACACCCATGATTTAAAAATATCTGAGGTCAAAACGTAAGGCGTTGCTGGCAAAACCTTTTGCATTTCTCGCTGTATTATCTGTTGTTGCTGGTTTGCATTGTCTCTCCAAACGACCGACGTTGTAGGACCCAGCAATGTGTTTAGATCAGCTTCATTTAGTTGGTTTTTTATTGGCTGCCAAAATGCTGATGTATAGAAGCGAAGCAAACAAGGGTGACTCTCAATATTCGCCAGCAATACCGATTGTAAATGCGTTAGGAATGTCGTTTCGTCGCAGTATTGGGATAACTCGAACACAACTGAGCTCGAGCTAAAATCTGGTAACGACAAACATTGTAATGCACTAGGTTCAGAGCCTAGGTTAAGTACCCAAGGGCTTTGATCAATGAGATAGTCTAAATCTGAGCCCGCAAACAAACGTAACCCTTGTTCAATTGAGATTTCCTTTCGCACTATATCAAGTGCATCTGGAATTCTGACGGTATCAACCACAAGCCAGAAGTTGTTATTACTAGCAAAGGTAAAGTCGTTATTCACAAGGGCAATCCTCACGAGGGCACGATCCGTCGGTTTGGCGCTGGCATCTCTTGGCTATAGGCGCGTTAACCATCGATAAGTTCATCATTTTCTCAGCAGATATCTGTAAAGGTAACGGGCTGACTGGCGGTGGTGGAGACTCAACACCATTGGGCAATGCCGCTACTTTTCCCCCATAACCACTACCAATTCCAGCACTACCGCCAGAGTTGAGATTAATCACAGAGCCAACTAAGTGAACCCCAGCGGCATCAACTCGAACAAAATTTCCGCCCACTTTGAACGTCACTTCACTGCCCGCTTCTATCACTACTTTTGCACCACTTTTCATGTGCACTTCGTTACCCGATTGCAGTGCATACAAGCTGCCGACTTTTTGGTGTGCGCTGCCATCCACTACGTGGGTTTGGTCTTTCTTGATTTGGCTGCGGCTTTCGCCACTCACGACTAGGTGTTGGTTGTTATCCACTTGAGAGAATCGGTCATTTTCAACAATCAGGTGTTTGTCGTGTTTAATGTGGGTGCTGTGGTCATTGAGGACATCTGCCTCAAAATCCTTTTGCGCGTGTAGGTAGACTTTTTCAGTGTTGGCTTGGTCTTCAAAGCTGAGTTCGTTAAACCCTTCGCCTTGGTGAGTTTCACTGCGCAGTACGGTTTTGGTTTTGTGATCGGGTAAATCGTAAGGTGGTGTGTTGGTGGCGTGGTAGGTTCTACCTGTGATGATCGGTTGGTCTGGGTCGCCATGTAAAAACGAGACAATCACTTCATGACCAATACGCGGGATGGCTATCGCGCCATATTGTGAGCCTGCCCAGCCTTGTGAAACTCGAACCCAACAGGAGCTTTGCTCATTACCGTTGGAGTACCTATCCCACGGGAAATGCAGCTTTACCCGCCCATGTTCATCACAGTAAATTTCTTCGCCTTCCGGCCCCACTACAATGGCTATCATTGGACCATCCACTTGCGGCTTCGGTTGTGGCGTGGCTCGCCATGTTTTGTGCGCGGGAATAACTTTAAACTGGTTGCTGTAGGTCGTTGCGCCGTGCCCGCCATCTTCTTCTAGCGCTTGCGGTTGCGTGCCTTGGTGGCTCACTTCTACTACTATCCAATCTCGGTTGGCGTTTTCTTCGAGGTTGTCGGTTAAATCGAATTTGATGCCCGCTTGCAGTGCTGGGTGGTTACTCTTGCCTCGCGCGATGTGTGCATCTCGTCTGAGATATTCTAATCGGTATTGGCTCAGCGCTTGCCCGACGCTATCTTCTTTGTAACGCCCGGGGAAATCATAATGCTCGTATTGGCTGTGTTGAAAGCTGAGGTCGCTGCCGGTTTGTTGTTGCAAAAAGCCGTAGCTGGGCTTTTTAAAGCTGTAATCTTTTAACTCGAGGTGGCTGGGCTGAGCTTGGTGGAAAATAGAAAACTGGGAGATATAAGCCTGCTCTGCCACGCCCCCTGCCATGCCGTTATGCACTATTGGCATCGCGTGTTTAGCAATTAATGTGCTGTCATCGACAAAAACCACCGTGTGTTTCACGTCCGTCTGTTCGATGTAATAGATCATCCCTTCTTCGGCCGCAAGTCGTTGAATGAAGGCTAAGTCGGTTTCTCGGTATTGAACGCAGAATTCGCGCTGAGGCAGSGTCGCTTTTAGCGCAAAGCTGTGGTCRATAATGCCCATCTCTTGCAGCAGTAGGCTGATGATCTCTTGCGCGGTTTTGTGYTGGAATATGCGGCTATTTTGGCGCAGTGATAAACGCTCTAAGGCGGGGACTAACACCAGTGAGTAGGTGGTGTGGTGATGACCGATGCCCCCTTGTTCGAACTGGCGAACGATACCGTGCACAAATTGCACCGGAACGCCGTCTATGCTCATGGTCAAGGTCGCGGGTTGATCCACCACTTGCGGCGCTGCAATGCCCGGCTGTCGGCTCGCTAACTCAATATTATAGCGAAAGCCATAACACGCTTGGGTTGCATCAAACATCGATTCCGATAACGACTCTTTACCTTGATAACCGGTAACAACGAAAGTCTCTTGCGGTAATCCTTCTACACTCAGGGTAAACGTTAGCTTTGCCATCCACTGTGCCTTCTTTTT
>NZ_JAKJTB010000033.1:0-27580 GCF_050337565.1 Vibrio kasasachensis
TAAGCCTGGTTCAATCACTCCACACACTAAGTTCGAGTCAGAAGTATACGTACTTTCTAAAGATGAAGGCGGCCGTCATACTCCGTTCTTCAAAGGCTACCGTCCACAGTTCTACTTCCGTACAACTGACGTAACTGGTGATATCTCTCTACCAGAAGGCGTAGAAATGGTAATGCCTGGCGACAACATCCAAATGGTTGTAGAGCTAATCGCTCCAATCGCAATGGATGATGGCCTACGTTTCGCTATCCGTGAAGGTGGCCGTACAGTAGGTGCTGGTGTTGTTGCTAAGATCTTCGCTTAATTCATAGAATTGCGGAAGTCTTCTGAAAATCTTTTGAATAAGATTTGACGAACCAGTAGCAAAAAGGGCATCATTTGATGCCCTTTTTCTGCACCAAAAAAAATGTTTGTTGAATTCTTGTTCAAACAGACGTTAAGCAGGATTTTTTGATAGGGGATTTGTTTCTCGGTCAAAGAAAAGCGTGCGTCAATTGATTTAAATTGCCGTTTCATGGATTTGCCCTGCAACAGCGGGGTTGTTGTCGTCTATATTAAGACTTGTGACAGGTTGGTTTTATGAAAGCAAATAATGCTGAAACTCCTGAGAGCTCAAATGGCGCAGATATCTTTAAGTGGGTAACTACTTTTGTTCTGCTAACTGCCGCTGTTGTGGGTAATTACCTGTATGGTGATATGTCTGTAGTTATTCGCGCTGCAGGAGTTGTTGTACTAATCGCTTCAGCACTTGGTGTTGCTGCTACAACAACGAAAGGTAAAGCTGCGATCTCATTTGCGAAAGAATCTCGCATGGAAGTTCGTAAAGTAGTTTGGCCTACACGCCAAGAAACTTTACAAACAACATTGATCGTTTTAGCTGTAAGTATTGTAATGGCTCTAGCGCTATGGGGTATCGACGGTATTATGGTCCGTTTGGTTGCTCTAGTGACTGGGGTATAGAGGGTTTATATACATGAGTGAAGCTCCTAAAAAACGCTGGTATGTAGTTCAGGCCTTCTCTGGATATGAAGGTCGTGTAGCACAATCTCTACGTGAGCATATTAAAATGCATGCGATGGAAGAGCTATTTGGCGAAATACTTGTCCCTACTGAAGAAGTAGTGGAAATCCGCGCTGGACAACGTCGTAAGTCAGAGCGTAAGTTTTTCCCAGGTTACGTCCTAGTTCAGATGCTGATGAAGGATGAATCATGGCACTTAGTGCGCAGCGTTCCGCGAGTCATGGGCTTCATTGGTGGTACCTCTGATCGTCCTGCTCCTATCACAGATAAGGAAGCGGACGCGATTCTTAACCGTCTAGAGAAAGCGAGTGAAGCTCCTCGTCCACGTACAATGTACGAAGCGGGTGAAGTTGTACGCGTTACTGACGGTCCATTCGCTGACTTCAACGGTACCGTTGAAGAAGTGGACTATGTTAAGAGCCGCGTTAAAGTGTCTGTATCGATCTTTGGTCGTGCGACACCAGTTGAGCTTGAATTTGGTCAAGTTGAAAAATTTGATTAAAAAAACAGCTTACTAAGGCTTGTTTAAGGTGCGAATTATGACTATAATTTCGCGCCTTTTTACTTCTTTCTGAAGTAGAAAGTTTTGTAATCATCGGGGAGCTGATCAGTGGATTAGCGTTTGAACCCAAATTTAGGAAATATCATGGCTAAGAAAGTTGAAGCTTATATCAAGCTACAAGTTGCTGCTGGCGCTGCGAACCCAAGTCCACCAGTTGGTCCTGCTCTAGGTCAACACGGTGTGAACATCATGGAATTCTGTAAAGCGTTTAACGCAAAAACAGAATCTCTTGAGAAAGGCATGCCTACTCCAGTAGTTATCACTGTATATAGTGACCGTTCTTTCACGTTCATCACTAAGACTCCTCCTGCTGCAACTCTTCTTCTGAAGGCAGCTGGCGTTAAGTCTGGTTCAGGTCGTCCTAACACTGAAAAAGTGGGTACTGTAACTGAAGCTCAAATCCAAGAAATCGCAGAAACTAAAGCTGCTGATATGACTGGTGCTGATATTGAAGCGATGAAACGTTCTATTGCGGGTACTGCTCGTTCAATGGGCCTAGTGGTAGAGGGTTAAGATCATGGCAAAACTAACTAAGCGCATGCGCGTAATTCGCGACAAAGTTGATGTAACTAAAGAGTACGACATCAACGAAGCTGTAGCTCTTCTTAAAGAACTAGCGACTGCTAAATTCGTAGAATCTGTTGACGTAGCTGTTAACCTAGGTATCGACGCTCGTAAATCTGACCAAAACGTACGTGGTGCAACTGTACTACCACACGGTACTGGTCGTGATATCCGCGTTGCTGTATTCACACAAGGTGCAAACGCTGAAGCTGCTAAAGCTGCTGGCGCTGAACTAGTGGGTATGGAAGATCTAGCTGAGCTAGTTAAAAAGGGCGAAATGAACTTCGACGTAGTAGTTGCTTCTCCAGATGCAATGCGCGTTGTAGGTCAACTAGGTACAATCCTAGGTCCTCGTGGTCTGATGCCAAACCCGAAAGTTGGTACTGTAACTCCTAACGTTGCTGAAGCGGTTAAGAACGCTAAAGCTGGTCAGGTTCGTTACCGTAATGACAAGAACGGTATCATCCACACGACAATCGGCAAAGTGTCTTTCGAAGGTAACCAACTACAAGAGAACTTAGAAGCTCTACTAGTTGCACTTAAGAAAGCTAAGCCGTCTTCAGCGAAAGGTGTTTTCCTGAAGAAAATCAGCATCTCTACTACAATGGGTGCTGGTGTTGCAGTTGATCAGGCTAGCCTGAACACTCAAGCATAATATATTTGATTAGGTGCGAAATTAGTGTATAGTTTCGCGCCTAATATTTGTGGTTGGGGCTGAGGTTTGGTTCGTAAAAACTCGATAGAGTTTTAAGTGAATTATAACGCAGTCTCCGTCCAAGACCGTAGGTGCCTGCCTTTGTTTACAAAGTAAGGCTTAATCATCCTACGTAGATGGTGCCCGAACTGACAGAAAGCTCTATGTAAATAGTTATCTTTCTTCTGGGACGCACCTAAATAGCTCTCACTGTTGTGATAATAGTGAGTGGTGTAATAACAACCAGGAGTAAATCCAAATGGCTTTAAACCTTCTAGACAAACAAGCAATTGTTGCTGAAGTCAACGAAGCTGCCAGTGGTGCACTTTCTGCAGTTGTAGCTGATTCTCGCGGTGTTGCCGTGGGTGAAATGACGACTCTACGTAAACAAGCTCGTGAAGCTGGCGTTTACCTACGAGTTGTTCGTAACACTCTAGCTCGTCGTGCGGTTGAGGGTACTCAGTACGAGTGTCTAACTGACACTTTCACTGGTCCTACTCTAATCGGATTCTCTAACGAGCACCCAGGTGCTGCAGCGCGTCTTTTTAAAGACTTCGCTAAAGAGAACGACAAATTTGAGATCAAAGCTGCTGCATTTGAAGGCGCTCTAACTGACGCTGAACTACTAGCGACACTTCCAACTTACGACGAAGCAATTGCACGCCTAATGATGTGCATGAAAGAAGCTTCTGCTGGCAAGCTGGTACGTACTATCGCTGCTATCCGCGATCAAAAAGAAGAAGTTGCGGCGTAAGCCTTGCTTTTTACTGGTTGCTAAATAAACTTATTGTTGACTTAAAAGAGAATTGTTATGTCTATTACTAACGAGCAAATCCTAGACGCAGTTGCAGAAATGTCTGTAATGCAAGTTGTTGAACTAATCGAAGCAATGGAAGAAAAATTCGGCGTTACAGCAGCTGCTGCTGTAGTTGCTGGCGGTGCTGCTACTGAAGCTGCTGCTGAGCAAACTGAATTTGACGTAATCCTAACTTCAGCTGGCGCGAACAAAGTACAAGTAATCAAAGCTGTACGTGGCGCGACTGGTCTAGGTCTTAAAGAAGCTAAAGCTCTAGTAGACGGCGCTCCTACTGCTGTTAAAGAAGGCGTAGAAAAATCTGAAGCTGAAGCTCTTAAAGCTCAGCTAGAAGAAGTTGGCGCTGTTGTTGAAGTTAAGTAATTATTACTTAATTTCTTAGCCGACAGGCTATGGCTGGTGGTTTATTAACCACCGGCCTTTTTGCGCTGTAGGGTATAGGTGAATTTTCCCGCTGTTTAAGCACCTCTATCTGAGCAAAAAACATGTTGTTCAATCAGGATGATATGTCACTACAGTAAACAGTTGTTAGTCTCTGTCCCTCCCCACCTGACAAGGTGAAAGGCGGACAGTTTGGGTCACTTATCAGCGAGCTGAGGAACCCCATGGTTTACTCTTATACCGAGAAAAAGCGCATCCGTAAGGACTTTGGTACTCGTCCACAAGTATTGGACATACCATACCTGCTATCGATCCAGCTCGATTCGTTCGAAAAATTTATCGAACAGGATCCAGAGGGTCAATACGGTCTTGAGGCTGCTTTCCGTTCTGTATTTCCAATTCAGAGCTATAACGGCAATTCCGAGCTGCAATACGTTAGCTACCGTCTTGGTGAGCCAGTTTTTGATGTTAAAGAATGTCAAATCCGAGGTGTTACTTATTCAAAACCACTACGCGTAAAACTACGTCTAGTTATTTTTGATAGAGACGCGCCAGCAGGTACTGTAAAAGACATTAAAGAACAAGAAGTCTACATGGGCGAAATTCCGCTTATGACAGACAACGGTACCTTCGTAATTAACGGTACCGAGAGGGTTATCGTATCCCAGCTGCATAGAAGCCCAGGCGTGTTCTTCGACAGCGATAAGGGTAAGACCCACTCATCAGGTAAAGTTCTATATAACGCACGTGTAATTCCTTACCGTGGCTCATGGTTAGACTTTGAGTTCGATCCTAAGGATAACTTATACGTACGTATCGACCGTCGTCGTAAACTGCCTGCATCAATCATTTTGCGCGCACTTGGTAAGACTACCGAAGAAGTTCTAGATATTTTCTTCGAGAAAGTTAACTTCCAAGTGAAAGACAAAACTCTGATGATGGAGTTAGTCCCTGAGCGTTTGCGTGGCGAAACTGCTTCGTTTGATGTTGAAGCGAACGGCAAAGTTTACATTGAACAAGGTCGTCGCGTAACTGCACGTCATATCCGTCAACTAGAAAAAGACGGCATTGACCACATCGAAGTACCAGTAGAGTACATCGTTGGTAAAGTTGCAGCGAAAGATTACATCAATGAAGCAACTGGCGAGATCATTGTTGGTGCCAACCAAGAAATTAGCTTGGAAGCATTGGCGAATCTATCTCAAGCTGGTCACAAAGCTCTAGAAGTTCTGTTTACGAACGATCTAGACCACGGCCCATTCATGTCAGAAACATTACGTGTCGACAGTACTGTTGATCGTATTTCTGCATTGGTAGAAATCTACCGCATGATGCGCCCTGGCGAGCCGCCAACGAAAGATGCAGCTGAATCTCTATTCGATAGCTTATTCTTCTCTGAAGAGCGTTACGATCTATCAACTGTTGGCCGTATGAAGTTCAACAGTTCAATTGGTCGTACTGACGCGGAAGAGCAAGGTACGCTTGACGAGCAAGACATCATTGAAGTGATGAGAAAGCTGATCGGGATCCGTAACGGTATTGGTGAAGTTGATGATATCGATCACCTAGGTAACCGTCGTATCCGTTCTGTTGGTGAGATGGCAGAGAACCAATTCCGTGTTGGTCTTGTACGTGTTGAACGTGCAGTGAAAGAGCGCCTAAGCCTTGGTGACCTTGATGCAATCATGCCTCAAGATCTTATCAACGCTAAGCCTATTTCAGCAGCGGTTAAAGAATTCTTTGGCTCTTCACAGCTTTCACAGTTTATGGACCAAAACAACCCGTTATCAGAAGTAACGCATAAGCGTCGTATTTCTGCATTGGGTCCTGGCGGTCTAACTCGTGAACGCGCTGGCTTCGAAGTACGTGACGTTCACGTAACTCACTACGGTCGTCTATGTCCGATCGAAACGCCAGAAGGTCCGAACATCGGTCTGATCAACTCTCTATCTGCGTTTGCACGTTGTAACGGTTACGGTTTCCTAGAAACACCTTACCGTCGCGTTCTAGATGGCGTAGTAACAGATGAAGTTGATTACCTTTCTGCAATTGAAGAAGGTCAATTCGTTATCGCTCAGGCGAACACTAAGCTTAACGAAGATGGCACATTTGCAGATGAGCTGATCACAGCTCGTCAAAAAGGTGAATCAGGTCTGCACCCTCGTGAACACGCTCAGTACATGGACGTTGCAACGAACCAGGTAGTATCAATTGCGGCATCGCTTATCCCGTTCCTAGAACACGATGATGCGAACCGTGCATTGATGGGTGCGAACATGCAACGTCAGGCGGTTCCGACACTACGTGCTGATAAGCCGTTAGTTGGTACTGGTATTGAACGTAACATCGCTGTTGACTCCGGTGTAACTGCAGTCGCTAAACGCGGTGGTATGGTTCAGTCTGTAGATGCTTCTCGTATCGTTGTTAAAGTGAACGAAGAAGAATTGGTACCTGGTGAAGCTGGTATCGATATCTACAACCTAACTAAATACACTCGTTCTAACCAAAATACGTGTATCAACCAACGCCCATGTGTAATGCCTGGCGAACCGGTTGCTCGCGGCGATGTCCTTGCTGATGGTCCTTCAACAGACCTTGGTGAACTAGCTCTTGGTCAGAACATGCGTATCGCATTCATGCCTTGGAATGGTTACAACTTCGAAGACTCGATCTTAGTATCTGAGCGCGTTGTACAAGAAGACCGTTTCACGACAATCCACATTCAAGAACTATCTTGTGTGGCACGTGATACTAAGCTTGGTGCTGAAGAAATCACTGCTGATATTCCAAACGTAGGTGAATCTGCTCTGTCTAAACTAGACGAGTCAGGTATCGTTTACATCGGTGCGGAAGTTAAAGGCGGCGATATCCTTGTAGGTAAAGTAACGCCTAAAGGTGAAACTCAGTTAACTCCTGAAGAGAAGCTACTACGTGCAATCTTCGGTGAGAAAGCGTCAGACGTTAAAGATACGTCTCTACGCGTACCAAACTCAGTTTCAGGCACAATCATCGATGTTCAAGTTTTCACTCGCGATGGCGTTGAAAAAGACAAGCGTGCGCTTGAAATTGAACAGATGCAGTTGAAAGAAGCGAAGAAAGACTTAACTGAAGAATTTAAGATTCTTGAAGGTGGTCTTCTAAACCGTGTTCGCGCTGTATTGATCGACGGTGGTTATGCTGAAGCAAGACTAGACACTACAGAACGTAAGAAGTGGCTAGAGCTAACGCTTGAAGATGATGCTCTACAGACTCAGCTTGAGCAACTAGCAGAGCAGTATGACGAGTTACGTGCAGACTTCGATAAGAAGTTTGAAACTAAGCGTCGCAAGATCACACAAGGTGATGATCTAGCACCGGGTGTACTGAAGATCGTTAAGGTTTACCTTGCGGTTAAACGTCGCATCCAACCTGGTGATAAGATGGCAGGTCGTCATGGTAACAAGGGTGTAATCTCTAAGATCAACCCTGTTGAAGACATGCCTTACGATGAAAACGGTCAGCCGGTAGACATCGTTCTTAACCCACTGGGTGTACCTTCGCGTATGAACATTGGTCAGATCCTAGAAGTTCACTTAGGTCTGGCAGCGAAAGGTATCGGTGAGAAAATCAACAAGATGGTGAAAGAGCAGCAAGAGCTCGCAAGATTCCGCGAATTCCTGCAAAAAGTTTACGATTTGGGCGAAACTCGCCAAACCGTAGACATTGCTTCTCTATCTGATTCAGAAGTTCGTACTTTGATTGAAAACCTACGTGGTGGTCTACCAATCGCGACTCCTGTATTTGATGGTGCACCTGAATCGTCAATTAAAGCGCTTCTTGAGCTAGCAGATCTTCCAACATCTGGTCAGCTTGCGCTATTTGATGGTCGCACTGGTGATGCGTTTGAGCGTCCTGTAACTGTTGGTTACATGTACATGCTGAAACTAAACCACCTTGTTGATGACAAGATGCACGCTCGTTCAACTGGTTCGTACAGCCTAGTAACTCAGCAACCACTTGGTGGTAAAGCTCAGTTCGGTGGTCAGCGTTTCGGTGAGATGGAAGTATGGGCACTAGAAGCATACGGTGCTGCTTACACGCTTCAAGAAATGCTAACCGTTAAGTCAGATGACGTTAACGGCCGTACTAAGATGTACAAAAACATCGTAGACGGTAACCACAGCATGGAACCTGGCATGCCAGAATCGTTCAACGTATTGTTGAAAGAGATTCGCTCGCTAGGTATCAACATTGAGCTAGAAGACGAAGAGTAATCCGTTTCTTTAACCGAGAAAGGTGATTATTTGGTAGAAGGTGCTCACTTTTGCAAGTGAGCCCCTTTTAACTCCTTACAGGAGCTGATTGTGAAAGACTTATTAAACTTTCTAAAAGCGCAGCATAAGACCGAAGAATTTGATGCAATCAAAATCGGTCTATCTTCACCAGACATGATCCGTTCATGGTCTTTCGGTGAAGTTAAAAAACCTGAAACGATCAACTACCGTACGTTCAAACCTGAACGTGATGGTTTGTTCTGTGCGCGTATTTTTGGACCAGTAAAAGACTACGAATGTCTTTGTGGCAAGTACAAGCGCCTGAAGCACCGCGGTGTTATTTGTGAAAAGTGTGGCGTTGAAGTTACGCAAACTAAAGTTCGTCGTGACCGTATGGGCCACATCGAGCTAGCTTCACCAGTTGCTCACATCTGGTTCCTAAAATCACTACCGTCTCGCATCGGTCTACTAATGGATATCCCTTTACGTGATATCGAGCGTGTTCTTTACTTCGAAATGTACGTAGTAACTGAACCGGGTATGACTGATCTAGAAAAGAGTCAGATGCTTACTGAAGAAGAGTATCTGGATCGTCTAGAAGAGTGGGGCGATGAGTTCACAGCTAAAATGGGTGCAGAAGCAATCAAGGACCTTCTAGGTTCTATGGATATGCACGCTGAAGCTGAACAAATGCGTGAAGAGCTAGAAACAACTAACTCTGAAACTAAGCGTAAGAAACTCACTAAGCGTTTGAAATTGGTAGAAGCGTTCATTACTTCTGGTAACAACCCAGAATGGATGATCCTTACTGTACTTCCAGTTCTTCCGCCAGATCTACGTCCACTAGTACCACTAGATGGCGGTCGTTTTGCGACTTCAGATCTAAACGACCTTTACCGTCGAGTGATCAACCGTAACAACCGTTTGAAGCGTCTTCTAGAGCTTGCTGCTCCGGACATCATCGTACGTAACGAAAAACGTATGCTGCAAGAGTCTGTTGATGCGCTATTAGACAACGGTCGTCGTGGTCGTGCGATCACAGGTTCGAACAAACGTCCTCTGAAATCTCTTGCTGATATGATCAAGGGTAAACAAGGTCGTTTCCGTCAGAACCTTCTAGGTAAACGTGTAGACTACTCTGGTCGTTCTGTAATCACAGTTGGTCCATACCTACGTCTACATCAGTGTGGTCTTCCTAAGAAGATGGCACTTGAGCTATTTAAACCGTTTATCTACAGCAAGCTAGAGACTCGTGGTCTTGCGACTACAATCAAAGCTGCTAAGAAAATGGTAGAGCGCGAAGAAGCGGTTGTTTGGGATATCCTAGACGAAGTGATCCGTGAACACCCAGTACTATTGAACCGTGCACCAACACTTCACCGTCTTGGTATTCAGGCGTTCGAACCAGTACTAATCGAAGGTAAAGCGATTCAGCTACACCCACTAGTGTGTGCGGCGTACAACGCGGACTTCGATGGTGACCAAATGGCGGTTCACGTGCCTCTAACTCTAGAAGCACAGCTTGAAGCTCGTACTCTGATGATGTCGACGAATAACATTCTGTCGCCAGCGTCAGGTGATCCGATCATCGTACCTTCGCAGGACGTTGTATTGGGTCTGTACTACATGACACGTGACAAGATCAACGTGAAAGGTGAAGGCATGTACCTTGCTGGCCCTGAAGAGGCTGAGAAGGCATACCGCACTAAAAACGCTGAGCTACACGCACGTGTGAAAGTACGTATTACAGAAACCGTTGTAGATGAAGATGGTAACAGCACAACAGAAACGAAGATGGTTGATACAACTATCGGTCGTGCAATGTTGTGGCAAATCGTACCAACAGGTCTACCGTACAGCATCGTTAACCAAAAATTAGGTAAGAAACAAATCTCTAACCTAATTAACGAGTGTTACCGTAAGCTTGGTCTAAAAGACACAGTAGTGTTTGCTGACCAAATTATGTATACCGGTTTTGCTTATGCAGCACTATCTGGTGTATCGGTTGGTATCAACGATATGGTTGTACCAGCAGCGAAATACACTGAGATTGCAGCAGCAGAAGAAGAAGTTCGCGAGATTCAAGAACAGTATCAATCTGGTCTTGTAACTGCGGGTGAGCGTTACAACAAAGTAATCGATATCTGGGCATCAACGAATGACCGCGTAGCGAAAGCTATGATGGAAAACTTGTCTTTTGAAACTGTCGTTAACCGTGACGGTGAAGAAGAGCAACAAGAATCGTTTAACAGCATCTACATGATGGCCGACTCAGGCGCACGTGGTTCTGCAGCTCAGATTCGTCAGCTTGCTGGTATGCGTGGTCTAATGGCTCGTCCAGATGGTTCAATCATCGAAACGCCGATCACAGCAAACTTTAAAGAAGGTCTAAACGTACTACAGTACTTTATCTCAACGCACGGTGCTCGTAAGGGTCTAGCGGATACGGCACTTAAGACAGCGAACTCGGGTTACCTGACTCGTCGTCTAGTAGACGTTGCACAAGATGTTGTTGTAACTGAACATGACTGTGGCACTGTTGAAGGTGTTGACATGATGCCTCACATCGAAGGTGGTGACGTTAAAGTTGCACTTTCTGAGTTGGCTCTAGGTCGTGTTGTTGCTGAAGACGTTCTAAAACCAGGCACTGATGATGTCCTGATCCCACGTAATACTCTAATTGATGAGAAGTGGTGTCAGATTATGGAAGAGAACTCTGTTGACAGCATGCGCGTACGTTCTGTTGTTACTTGTGATGCAGACTTCGGTTGTTGTGCACAGTGTTACGGTCGTGACCTAGCACGTGGTCACCTAGTGAACCAAGGTGAGGCAGTAGGTGTTATTGCTGCTCAATCTATCGGTGAACCAGGTACACAGCTAACGATGCGTACGTTCCACATCGGTGGTGCGGCATCTACTGCTGCGGCAGAGAACAGCATCCATGCGAAGAACAACGGTTCTGTTAAGCTTCATAACGCTAAGTTTGTAATCAACAAAGCTGGTAAGTTAGTTATTACTTCTCGTGCATCTGAAATGACCATCATTGATGAATTCGGTCGTACGAAAGAGAAACACAAACTGCCTTACGGTTCATTGTTGAGCAAAGCAGACAACGATTCAGTAACTGCTGGTGAAACAGTAGCGAACTGGGAAGCGCACACCATGCCAATCATCACTGAAGTGGCAGGTCGTATCCAATTCGTAGATATGATCGACGGTGTAACAGTTTCTCGTCAAACAGATGACCTAACAGGTCTATCTTCAAGCGAAGTAACTGATCCAGCTTCTCGCCCAGCTGCAGGTAAAGATATGCGTCCAGCTATCAAACTTGTAGATGAGCAAGGTAATGATGTAATGATCCCTGGTACTGATATGCCAGCTCACTACTTCCTACCTGGTAAAGCGATCGTTAACATCGAAGATGGCGCGGAAGTTGGCATTGGTGACACATTATCTCGTATCCCTCAAAAATCGAGCGGAAACCGAGATATCACCGGTGGTCTACCACGCGTAGCTGACCTATTCGAAGCTCGTAAGCCTAAAGAGCCTGCGATCCTAGCTGAGCACACTGGTGCTGTAAGCTTTGGTAAAGAAACGAAAGGTAAGCGTCGTCTAGTGATTACTCGCGACAGCGGTGAAGTTTACGAAGAAATGATTCCTAAACATCGTCAGCTAAACGTATTTGAAGGTGAGAAAGTGGAACGTGGTGATGTTATTGCCGACGGTCCAGAAACTCCACACGACATTCTACGTTTACGTGGTATCCACGCAGTAACTCAGTACATCGCAAACGAAGTACAAGAAGTTTACCGTCTACAAGGCGTTAAGATTAACGATAAGCACATTGAAACTATCGTTCGTCAAATGCTACGTAAGTGTACTATTACACACGCGGGTGACTCTGAGTTCCTACCTGGCGAGCAAGTTGAATATCACAATGTTAAGATTGCTAACCGTAATCTAGAAGCTGAAGGCAAAGAGCCTGCACGTTTTGAACGTGACCTTCTAGGTATCACTAAAGCATCTCTAGCAACTGAGTCGTTCATCTCTGCGGCATCGTTCCAGGAGACAACTCGCGTACTAACAGAAGCTGCGGTTTCTGGTAAGCGTGATGAGCTACGTGGTCTGAAAGAAAACGTAATCGTTGGTCGTCTAATTCCAGCGGGTACAGGTTTCGCATACCACCAAGAGCGTCAAGCTAAGCGTGCTCAAGAGCAAGAAGGTCCATCTGTTGAACAAGCGACAGATAACCTAGCTGCACTTCTAAATGCTGGCTTCTCTTCAGAAGACTAATTCTTTTCTGACGAGTCATCGTTAAAAGCTAAAAAAGGCACCTTTGGGTGCCTTTTTTTTCAATTGAGCGATAACTCGCAGTCTATAGATCAAAAAGGCCGACAAATTGTCAGCCTAGTTACCTTTTATAGTTATCCTTTATCTATATCAAAGGTATGAATTTACGCCCCTGGCGGTACCGCTAAACTGTCCGCAATTAGCTGTATTAGATGATCTTCTACTTCAAAGCGAATTTCTAGAATCTCACCGATACTCGACAAATCTTTCTCAAAGCTATTGAGCGTGTCGTCATCGCTTACATCTGCGTATATATCAGTAAAGTTGAGCAAAGGATCGGTGGTTAAGACGATTTTTGCGTAAGCAGTATTAATGTCATCAGTGGCTTCAAAGCCCGTTGAGCGCCATTGATCCATCACCATGTCATATATCTTGAAGTGACCTTCAGAAATATAGTCGACCAGATATTGGCAAAAACTCTGCAATTCTAGAGGAGTCGGAAGCGAAGAAAGAGTGCTTTTCTGACTAGCAGGTTGAAGTGAGGCAAGCTTACAGTACCCAACGATTAATGACTGTCGAGTCTCTAACCAATGGTCAATGACTTCACTTGAGCCACCCCACTGTTCCTGTGTTTGTTGGAATTTTTTTAGCATGACCATGCCCTCATGATCTAATCACACTCCGGTGATTATTAGGCTTTGCTAAGCAAAGCGATGATAGATTTACAACCTATTTGTCCTTACCAGTTATGTAATCAAAAAAGTGAATAGATACAAACTTGGTATCAATTTAGATTGCCAGTAAAATGGTTGAACTGCAAGCATAGAGGGACGGTAATGATCGAGAACAGTGAAATTGACCAACTGCACAGGGCTTATTGGTGCGTAGTATCTGGTAGTGAAATTTGGTTGCAGGGAGGGGAATTACCGATAGGTAATGCTCAAGAATTTTATTTTCCTAGTGAAAAAGCGGTATGTGTTGGTCACTATCAAGGGCTTCCGGTTATGTGGCTAAATGAACAGGATGTTGAACACCGATTACCGTTGACCTCTTTACGAGAGTGTTTAGTGTTTGCTGAGCCATTATTTTTGCTAGTCAGCAAAGCTGTTCAATACGGACATATGTTTCAAACATTGCGCTTTTGTCCTCTATGTGGTGGGCGAAATCATCTAAATCACAATCAATTGGCGATGCAATGCAGTAAGTGCCATACACTGCATTATCCAAGGATCTTTCCTTGTATTATTGTCGCTGTGCGCAAAAGGGGACAAATTCTACTTGCTCAACATCCACGCCATCGGAATGGTATGTATACCGTGATCGCTGGTTTTGTTGAGGTAGGAGAAACTCTTGAGCAATGTGTCGCACGCGAGGTAAAAGAAGAAACCGGTATTGAGGTGACGAATATTCGTTACTTTGCTAGCCAGCCATGGGCATTTCCATCGAGTATGATGATGGGTTTTTTGGCAGATTATCAATCAGGTGACGTTAAACCAGATTACAGTGAGTTGAGTGATGCACGGTGGTTTTCACCGTGTGAAATGCCATCAGTGGCGCCGGAAGGAACCATTGCACGGGCTTTAATTGACAAAACAGTGGCAGATATTATGCAGCATAGTACTTAGGGTAGATAAAAAAAACCCTCCGAGAGGGAGGGGGTAAGTAAGATGTCGTTATGAGTTGCTAAGTACTAAATACTCAGCTAATTATTGTAGTTTTCGCTAGCGTTGCAATTTTTATCACTGTTGAGGGTAGGGTGCAAACTAACAACGAAATAAAAAGTTGATTACTTGATCTAGGTTGCAAAGCACACGGCTTTTGCGAACAAAACAATGTTAGAATATTGGCATTAAAATAAGACCTAAAATTGGAAGAGCATAATGACAGAATTAAAGAATGATCGTTATCTTCGCGCGCTTTTAAAGCAGCCAGTAGATTACACACCAGTATGGATGATGCGCCAAGCAGGTCGTTACCTACCTGAATACAAAGCGACTCGTGCCCAAGCGGGTGATTTTATGTCACTGTGTCGTAATGCAGAATTAGCCTCAGAAGTGACGCTTCAACCATTGCGTCGTTTCCCTTTAGATGCGGCTATTTTGTTCTCTGATATTTTGACTATCCCAGATGCGATGGGACTTGGTCTACGGTTTGAAACAGGAGAAGGTCCTGTATTTGACAAGCCAATTACGTGTAAAGCCGATGTCGACAAAATTGGCATTCCTGATCCGGAAGGTGAATTGCAATATGTAATGAATGCAGTGCGCCAGATTCGTAAAGATCTACAAGGTGAAGTGCCATTAATTGGTTTCTCTGGTAGCCCATGGACGCTTGCAACATATATGGTTGAAGGCAGCAGCTCAAAGGCATTCACTAAGATCAAAAAGATGATGTATGCTGAGCCACAAACGTTGCATCTGTTACTGGATAAGCTTGCAGATAGTGTGATCGAATACCTTAACGCACAAATCAAAGCGGGTGCGCAATCGGTAATGGTATTTGATACTTGGGGTGGTGTGCTGACTCCACGTGATTACAACTTATTCTCATTGCAATATATGCACAAGATTGTTGATAGTCTTATTCGTGAAAACGATGGGCGTAAAGTACCTGTCACACTATTCACTAAGAACGGTGGCATGTGGTTAGAACAAATCGCTGCTACAGGCTGTGATGCGGTTGGTTTAGACTGGACAATCAATATTGCGGATGCCAAAGCTCGGATTGGTGACAAAGTTGCTCTACAAGGCAATATGGATCCATCAATGCTTTATGCAGGACCAGAACGTATTCGTGAAGAAGTCTCGTCGATCCTTGAAGGCTTTGGCGATGGTGGTACTGGTCATGTATTTAACTTGGGTCACGGTATCCACCTTGATGTACCGCCTGAAAATGCAGGTGTATTTATCGATGCGGTACACGAGTTATCTAAACCGTACCATAAGTAACAGTATGACTTTAAAGCGCCTGATAACATCAGGCGCTTTTGTTATTAAATAGACTAACGCATATACTGTCGTTAGATCGATTGAAAGGAATACGCTAGAAAATGAAGACGCGCGACAAAATTGTACTGGCTGCTCTAGAGCTATTTAACGAGCATGGTGAAAGAAATATTACTACTAACCATATTGCCGCGCACATCGATATTAGCCCAGGTAATCTTTATTACCATTTCCGCAACAAGCAAGAAATCGTACGTGAAATTTTTACTCTTTACTCCAATGAACTTTTGGAGCGTTTTACGCCAATCTTAGGTCAGCAAGAGAGTTTAGTACTGCTCAAGCGTTACTTGAATTCAATTTTCACCCTAATGTGGAAGTATCGTTTTTTCTACGCCAATTTGCCAGAAATCCTTCAGCGTGATGAACAGTTACACGAAGATTACATCGCCGTTCAAGAAAAACTTCAAGCCAACCTTGTCAATATTATGGCTGATTTTGTTGTATTGGGGATGCTTGATTTGTCTCAAGATGAGTTGAAGTCACTGGTGAGAACTTTGCATCTAATCGCGACGAGTTGGTTAGGTTATCAATCTGCAATGTCACCTAAAACGCAAATCACTGAAGAAAGCATTCATCAAGGAATGTTGCAAATGATCTCTGTGGTAAAACCAAGAGCAACAGAGATTGGGGTAGAGCAATTACAATTGTTAGAAGATGGCGTGAAGGCGATGCATGCCTAAACTAAACCTCGACTTCCCTCTAATATAATAGAAGGTGAGGTTTTATAACATTTCGCTCTTTGTTTGTTTATCACCTGAGCGTTACATTACAACTAAGCTTATGATTTGAGTAATGTTATGCACTACGATGTTTTTAATGGTGATGCAGATGGCATCATTGCTTTACTGCAATTGAGATTAGCGGAACCCAAAGCCGCGCAATTAGTCACTGGAGTAAAGCGAGATATTCAACTACTTGAAGCCCTTTCTCTTGATAGTAAAGACACGCTTACCGTGTTGGATATTTCTATGGCGTCAAACCAGAAAGCACTGATCAACGCCTTAGATCTTGGTGCTCAAGTTTTCTATGCCGATCATCATAAAGCGGGCGACATTCCATCCTATTCGAATCTAGATGCCCACATCGATTTGGAGGCAGATACTTGTACCGCATTAATCATTGATACGCTTTTACAGCGACGCTTCCATTTATGGGCGATCACTGCAGCGTATGGTGATAACTTACTAGCTAAGGCCGATACACTGGCTCTAGAGGCTGGTTTAAGTTGCCAGCAAGCTCTGCAATTACAAGAATTAGGCACTTTGGTCAATTACAACGGATATGGGGAAGATGTGGAGGATTTACATTTTCATCCGGCAGTGCTGTTTCAGCAGCTTTTGGCCTATGATGATCCATTTGCTGTTATTGCTGACAATACCTCACCGTACCACACTCTAAAAACCGCATTTGCAGAGGACATGACACAAGCTCAATTACTTGATGCAAGTTATCAAGATAACCAGTTGTCAGTGTTTATTTTACCAGATACAGCCGCATCACGACGGATCAGCGGTGTGTATGGTAATTGGCTTGCTAATCAAGCGCCAAATAATGCTCACTTGGTTTTAACTGCAAATAGCCAACAGGGCTATACAGTGTCATTGCGTGCTCCTTTGAACAATAAACAAGGCGCAGGTGAGCTGTGTAGTCAGTTTGTGAGTGGCGGTGGGCGAGAAGCTGCGGGGGGGATTAACCACTTAATCACAGCAAATCTGGATGAGTTAATTGCGAGAGTCTCTGCTTATTACCAAGCATAGATATACCCGTCATACTTGAAGTTGCAGCGGTGTTGGCTGTGTTCGTTCGCCCCAATCACATAGTTCACCTATGCTCAGGGGGCTTTCTTACTTGTGCACCTTCAAGTTTCTTGGGTATAGCAAATATAGACATCCAGAATTAAGGCATAAAAAAGGGCGCTAAGTGGCGCCCTCATAGTTTCTATCGTTTAAGCCAAGATTTAGGATCTTGAGTTTTACTATTACGTCGAATTTCAAAGTAAAGAGAAGATTGAGCTTGACCACCGGTATCTCCTGCGAGGGCAATAGATTCACCAGCAGTCACTTTATCACCTTCGTTCTTTAATAGGCTCTGGTTAAAGCCATACAACGTCATATCACCTTTACCATGGTCTAGAAGTACCACTAAGCCATAGCCGCGTAGATAATCAGCAAAGACCACTGTACCCGAGTACACCGCTTTGATTGATTGACCATAACTGGCATTAATCACCATGCCTTTCCAGTTAATTTGTCCCGCTTGGCGAGAACCATAACTATTGAGGACTTTGCCTTTAATTGGCCATGGTAGCTTGCCTTTTTGTCTAGCAAGCCCATCCATCGGAACCGAATTGCGTTTTGCCGCTTTTGCTATTTCAGCTTTTAGGCGTGCTTCATTACGTTGCAACTCAGAGAGGTAAACCTTATCACTTGAGATGTTCTTTTTGATGCTGCTAACAGTGCCTTTTCTTTGCGACTGTGTCTTGCTTAATTGTTTCTTTTTAATGGTTTGCTGTTGTAATAGCTTGGTGATTTGTTGCTTCTCAAGGTTCAGTTGTTGCTCGCTTTGCTCCAAGTCGATTACTGTTTTTTCCAAATCCGCAATAGTTTCGGCGCGCTGCTTGGCAAGATGTTGGAAATATTGACTAATTCTGTCTTCTTCGACGCTTTGAGTGAGCATGTTGGCAGTGGATTTCGCGCGTTGAGTGACGTAGTAGGTTTGCAGCAACTGAATCAGTTTTTCACTTTGTGCTTTTTTTTGAGATTCAAGTTTATCAATTTTGCTATCGAGTGACGCGATGTTGGCGTTAGTTTGCTTTAGAGATGATTTGGTTTTCTTTATGTCACGTTCGATTTTATTGATACCAAGCTCTTGGCTTTTTAGCGATTTTTGCAGGGTGTCTAGTTGTTTTTGTCTTGAGGTCAGGTTTTGTTTTTGACGTGAAATTTCACTCTTTACGCCCGATAACTCATTCTGTGACGCAGCATAAGCAATAGGTGAAGCAAGAGTACCCAAACAAGCCGTCAAAGATAGTAGAGCTGTTATTTTCCGGCGAATACCTGATGTAGCTTGAAGCGTCATTAGCGCGAGTTGTCCTAACCAGTTAATTAAGTGTCAGTATACATAAAGAAAAACTTAGGAAGAAAGCACTAAGTCAAATCTTGTAGTAAAACGGGCACATAGTCGCTCGGAAATATGAGTAAATTTACTAAGTTTACTCAGTATCTTAGCGAGCTGAACATACAAAAACGCCCAAGCATGGCTCGGGCGTTATATCTTGAGCTGGCTACTTACTTAATAATAATGTGACCAGACATTTCGGCAGGAATTTCTAGTCCAGCGAGTGATAGCATTGTTGGTGCTAGGTCAGAAAGTTTACCCCCTTCAACAAACTCAACAGCTCTGCTACCGACATACGCTAGAGGTACAGGCAAGTTGGTGTGTGCTGTGTGGATACCACCAGTTTCAGGGTCAACCATCATCTCGGCGTTGCCGTGGTCAGCCGTAACGAGCATTTGACCATCGACTTCGTTGATGGCAGCAATGACACGTCCCATACATTCGTCGATAGCTTCAATGGCTTTTTTAGCAGCTTCGTATACGCCAGTGTGCCCAACCATATCAGGGTTAGGGTAGTTACAGATGATAGTGTCGAACTTGCCAGACTTAATGGCTGTAACCAGTTTATCAGTCAGCTCAGCAGAGCTCATTTCTGGTTGTAAATCGTAAGTTGCTACTTTTGGCGAGGCAACAAGTTGACGTTCTTCACCATCAAATTCATTCTCGATACCGCCGTTGAAGAAAAATGTAACGTGCGCGTATTTCTCTGTTTCGGAGATACGTAACTGAGTTTGACCTTGCTTAGATAACCACTCGCCGTAAGTATTCTCAAGAGACGCTGGTGGGAAGGCCATCATTAGAGGAATATCCGCAGCGTATTGAGTTAACATTACGAAGTTGATTGCAGGGAATACAGCACGTTCAAAACCATTGAAATCAGCAACGAAAGTGCGAGTAATTTGACGTGCGCGGTCAGCGCGGTAGTTCATAAAGATAACTGTATCGCCATCTTGTATGCTTGCCTCTTCTTGATCTGCAGTCTTAATGGCTGTTGATTTTACGAATTCATCGTTTTCGTCACGAGCGTAAGCCGCTTCAAGACCTGCAACTGCAGAGTCGTGAGTGAATTCTGCTTTACCCTGAGTTAGAAGATCGTAAGCAACTTGAACGCGATCCCAGTTATTGTCTCGGTCCATTGCGTAATAGCGACCAATTAAAGAAGCCACACGACCTTTACCAATCTTAGCGAATAGCTCTTGGAAGCGCTGCAATGTACCTTCAGCACTACGTGGTGGTGTATCACGACCATCAAGGAAGCAGTGTAGGTAAATCTTCTCTGCACCACGTTCAGCCGCCATTTCAATCGCTGCGTAGATATGATCTTCGTGAGAGTGAACGCCACCTGGAGACATTAGCCCCATGATGTGAACGGCTTTATCCGCTTTGACTGCTGTGTCGATAGCTTCAACTAGAGCTGGTGTGGTTACGAACTCACCATCAGAGATAGATTTCGTGATACGAGTAAGATCTTGATAAACGATTCGACCAGCACCGATGTTGGTGTGACCTACTTCAGAGTTACCCATTTGACCATCAGGCAGACCCACATCTAGACCAGAAGCAGAGATTAACGTGTGTGGGTTGGTTGCAAATAGCTTGTCCAAATTTGGAGTAATAGCATTTGCGATCGCGTTATTTGCTGTATCTTCACGGTGACCGTAACCGTCAAGAATAACTAGAGCCAGTGGCTTCTTAGCAGACATAGATTAAACCTCGTCAAATATAAGTAACTGTCGGTTTTGGGAAGCTACCCAAGTACCTTGAAACAAAACTAGCGTAATTTTACTACACTTTTTAAGCAAAACTGTAGGTTAAGATCAAATATTGTTCGCGATTTCGCGTGGTTATATTTCAGTGAAATTTCTATTTCGCCATAACCTTACATTGATAACGACTATTATTCTCATTTATTTTAAGAGAAGTAAAATTAATAAAACCAATCACTTTAATAGCTGTTAGCTTAATTAATGGCGCTACTGAACCAGTATACCGGTACCGCATACAGCCAATACTGCACCCAACCATGCATACCGATTTGGGCATTGTTTGGTGTAAATCCAGAGTATGGGTAACAACATGATGGGCGTGGTAGAGGACAATAGTGCCACCATACCGACATTGCCATCTTGTAAGGCGTATAAGATCAACGTCATTCCTACTGCCATTGCGAGGAAAGCATTGAGAGCGGTGAGTGCGAAGACTTGTTTGTTAATTGCGAATTTAGCTTTGGCGACTTTCGTACCGGTGAGCAGTAACACTAAGTGGGCAGCAAATGCTGACATCATTCGCATAGCGGAAGCGGCAACAGGGTCAATACTCGTTTGCATAATCGGTTTGGCGATAATCCCGCCCAACGCCTGGCATAGGGCGGCGAGTAATCCAAGTGCTACACCAACCCATACCCGACCTTGAATGATTTCAAGTTGATTACTCGGCTGACCACGACGTCCAAAAGAGATAGCCAAAACTACGCCAGAAAAAACCAAGCCTGCTCCGAGTAATTCAAACGGAGTCATATGTTCGCTAAATAGGAAGTAGCCAAGCACGGTTGAAAACAAAGCGTGACAAGAAAACAGTAACCCAGCTTGACGTGGTCCCATCCTATTTAAACAGGCAAATAGGGCGGTATCGCCAATAAAAATACCGATCAGACCGGATAACACCATCGCGCTAATTGCTGGAGTGGTGACGGTTGCCCATCCGCCCGTAAAAATAGCCATAGAGGCGAGAATGAAACTGGCACACCCCATCCGCCAACGACTGAATGCAAAGGTGCCTAAATGCCTAGCTGGGGTGACGGAGAGTATGCTGGAGATGCCCCACAGCATTGCGGAAGCGAGAGCCAGCCATTCATAGCCCATCGATAATCATCCTTGAAAAAGATAGGGGGCGTGCACTACGGGCACAAAATTAGGCTGACAATATGCCCTATTTAGGGGAGTAAGCAAAGTGCAAAAAATAACCGCACTTGCTTACTCCCCTAAAAGGCTATGCGAGGATCCAGTTAGCGAGGTAAACCAAAATTAACCCAACAATACCTAGGATTAACCCTGTTTTAGCCATGTCCTTACTCTCAATTAATCCGGTTGAATATGCTAACGAATTAGGTGGAGTCGACACTGGCAGAATCATGCCAAGTGACGCAGAAAATGCTACGACCACGAGTAAATTTTGCATGTCTAGAGTTTGCATTGAAACCCCGATTGCTGCGGCAATCGGCATCAATAAGTTAGCGGTTGCAGTATTCGACATGAAATTGGCCATCAACCAGCAAATAATGGACATAGTAATGATGACCGCTGTTGGTGAAAGTGACTCATAATCAATAGCGTGTGCCAGTGCGACGGCAAGCCCGGTTTTATCCAGCGCGATACCAATTGCGATCCCGCCTGCAACCAACCACAACACATCCCAGTTGATTTGCTTGAGTTCTTCTTTGCCCATGATGCCAGTTAAGGTAAATACTGCGAGAGGGATGATAGAGACCACGTAGGTATTCATTCCGTGCAATTTGGTCGTCATCCACATCAAAATAGTGATGGCAAAAGTGGCGTACACCACCATAGCTCGCCAGTTCTTTTGAAACTTCCCGTTGAGTTTGAGCACCATTTCTTGTTGTTGTGATGGGAAGAGTTTTTGTAGCAAAAACCAGGCGATCGTTAGTTGCACGATAACGAAAGGCAGTCCCATCATCATCCATGAGAGAAAGTCGATGCTGTTCTCTCCGGTCAAATATTGCAACGCAATTGCATTGGGTGGTGTACCTATTGGGGTGGCAATACCACCAGTATTGGCAGCGATAGGAATACACAGTACTAAAGCTTTGATGCCCATATCCCCCTTCGGTGCAGAAGCAACGATAGGCCCCAATAATGCCAACATCATCACTGTGGTTGCGGTGTTAGACATAAACATCGAGAACACCGCCGTGATCAACATCAAACCCAGCATGATAAATCGAGGTTGATTGCCAAATGGTTTTAGAAGTACTCGAGCCAAATTATTATCCAACTCGTATTTTGAGGCTGATATCGCTAGGGCAAAACCACCCATAAACAGAATAATTATCGGTGAAGAGAAGGCGCTGAAAATATCGGTATATACGATCAGTTCACCAAGGTCATGACCTGCTGGTGGCTTTCTAAAAAAGTGCAACCCTTTGTCTGAAATCATGATCAACTCAAGGGCGATAATAAGAATTGAGGTAGCAAAAACAGGTACAGGTTCCAACACCCACAAAAGGGCAGCAAGAAGAAAAATGGCAAGTAGTCGGTGCTGGATAAGGGTTAAGTTGTCAATTGGGATTGAATCGATGGGCATCAACAGCACTGCAATTGGTAGCCCAAAGCAGACCAGTAGTTTTATAATCGTGCTGGAATGAATTTGCTTCATAGGCGGTAATACCTTTCAATTCAATAATGAAAGGTAGAGTAAAAGATAACCAGTTCAAGGTCCTAGACTAAGTTAATGATTTTACAAAAACGTAAAAATTGTTGCGGTAGATTTGCTGTGTGTCAAAAAAATCCCCGAACCAGTCGGGGATTTTCTATCGATTATTCTGCTACTTTTCGATGAGCGTAAGGTGCACCCATCACAGTTGCTTGCCCAAGTTGCATGGAATCATCGAAGCTAACACTGTCTTTAGCAAATAAGTTGATGACGGTTGAACCTAGCTTAAAGCGACCCATCTCTTGACCTTTTTTCAACACTACGGCTTGGTTACCTTCTGCTGGGTAATCCCAACTATGTACAGTACTACCGCGAGGCGGAGTCACAGTGCCAGCCCAAACTTGCTCTATGCTGCCCACAATGGTTGCACCAACCAGAACTTGCGCCATAGGACCAAATTCAGTATCAAAAATAGAGACAACACGTTCGTTACGAGCAAAGAGGTTAGGTACGTTTTCAGCCGTCAGCGGATTTACAGAGAACAGATCACCAGGAATATAAATCATCTGGCGTAACACTCCATCACATGGCATGTGCACTCGGTGGTAATCACTCGGCGATAAATAAAGCGTCGCGAATTCACCGTCAGTAAATTGTTGTGCAAGTAACTCGTCACCGCCTAGCAGTTCAAGGGCTGTGTAGTCGTGTCCTTTTGCTTGGATCAGCTTGCCATCTTGAATAAGACCAAATTGGCTAACACAAGCATCAGCTGGGTGGGTAATTATGTTGTCACCAACGGTAATTGGGCGAGCGCCGTCTTTTAGTTCGCGAACAAAGAAGTCATTAAACGTTTTAAAGTAGGTAGGGTCTGAGTGCAGAGCCTCATCCATGTTGACGTTGTATTGCTTGATGAACCAACGAATGATCGCAGTGGTTAGGCTGCCAGCTTTAGCTGATGCCAATTTACCAACTAGGCGTGTCAGGCCGTGCTGTGGGATCCAGTACTGCAGTCTAACTTTAATCTTGTCCATTGTGTTTAATTCCAATGTTAATTATCTGTTTCAAACTTTTGGGCGCGAAATGTTACTTAAAAAATCAGCAAATGTCAGTCTTTGCTGATTTAAGTGATAACTAGCGAGCTATAGATCGGCTTTCTTATTGCGTGAATATTGGCGATTAGCTTTATTTTCAGTCATGCTTTCAAGAATGCGGTGGTAGTTGTAAAAGCGACTTCTACTTATTTTGCCTTCTTCCACTGCTTGGCGAAGAACACAGCCAGGATCGTCAAGGTGCTTACAATCGCGGAATTTGCAACTGCCTAAATAAGGTTTGAATTCGACAAACGCTTTGGTCACTTCTTCTGCTTCCAAATGCCATAAGCCGAACTCGCGCACTCCTGGTGAATCAATTAAATCACCACCGGAAGGGATATGATATAGACGAGCAGCGGTCGTCGTGTGTTGACCTAATCCCGAGTTTTCGGATACAAGACCTTCTTCTATCGCGAGACCAGGCATCAGTGCATTGACTAAGCTCGATTTACCGACACCCGATTGACCGACAAAAATATTGATACAGTTACCTAGAGCCGCTTCAAGCTCAGAAATACCTTCGCCTGACTCTTTACTCACCAGCAGCACTTTATAACCGATATTTTTATAGTCACGCAGTGATTCTTGATACTGATCGCGCTGTGCTTGATCTAACAAATCGATTTTATTCAACACCAGCAATGGTGGGATTTGCAAAGTTTCTGCCGCTACTAAATAGCGATCTATGATATTTAGCGATAGCTCAGGGAGTACCGATGAGACGATCACCATTTGCCCGATATTAGCGGCAACGGGTTTTAGACCGTCGTAGTAATCTGGACGAGTTAATACCGAACTACGTGGCTCGACTGCTTCGACCACACCGGAGATGCCGAACATGGACTCAAGCCCTGCACGCCAAATGACGTTATCACCCGAGACCAATGACTCGATTCCACGGCGTAAGTTACAGCGGTGAACTTCATGCGTTTCACTATCTTCAATATCGGCGTGTTGACCAAAACGGGTGATAACTAAACCAGTTTTTGTTCCACCCAGCATAGACTCATCCCACTGAAGGCTTTCGGCTTTAGTGAGTTTACGCTTTTGATTACTACGAACACGTCGTACTTGACCTTTGGTTAGCTTTTTCTTTTTTGCCACGATGATCTACTTAATCTATTTCTCTTAGGTTCGATACCTGAGATTGCTATCTAGGGTATCGGAATTTGGGTATAGTACCTTTTTTAGCGATAAACCAATAGGCAACGATTTATGTCCTTTAGCGATCAAAACTTAATCTGGGTCGATCTAGAGATGACTGGGCTTGATCCAGAAACTCACAAGATCATCGAAATCGCCACAATTGTCACTGATAGTGAACTAAATATCTTAGCTGAAGGTCCTGTACTGGCGGTGCATCAACCAGAAGATGAGTTAGCTAAAATGGATGATTGGTGTACTAATACTCATACCAATAGCGGTCTAGTTGAGCGCGTTCGCAATAGTAATGTTGATGAGCAAGAAGCAATTCGCCAAACTATCGCCTTTTTAGAAAACTGGATAGCAAAAGGTAAATCGCCTATTTGTGGTAATAGCATTGGACAAGATCGTCGTTTTCTCTATAAGCACATGCCAGAATTAGAAGAGTATTTTCACTACCGTTACTTGGATGTGAGTACGCTTAAAGAGTTAACTCGTCGTTGGAAACCAGAAGTGCTTGATGGTTTTTCTAAGCAAGGTAGTCACCTAGCGTTAGATGATATCCGCGAATCAATCGCTGAGCTTAAATATTATCGCCAAACGATTCTTAAAATCTAAGCTAACTAGATATCGATTCGAGCCGCAGGTTAACCTGCGGCTTTTTCATTAAGGGATAGGCAAAAAGACAAATTGGGCTACACCATGAGCGACCTTGGTGATACTGCGATTGGTTTTGTCTGCTACGATAAATGCCATCATGTCCTGAACCATGGTCATTTTGGCAAAGATACGGTCAAAGCTAGTATCGAATTCATCTTCACTAAAATGATTAGTGAAGATGAATAGCTCACCGTCACTGTCTCTACGGTGGTAGAGGCGCCAAACAAAAACTTCAATGTTTCGAGCGCTGTTATACAAGGCTTGTTCATCTAAGGAGTCAATAATGAAAAACTCTTGCTGATGATTGTAGGAACGACGAAGCATTTCAGCCAATCCTACGACAGCCGCGAATACGCGATCTCCCTGAAAAGATTCATCGAAAGAAAGTAAAATTGCATCAATGCCCGTTTTACCTCCGAGCTCGTTGAATACCAAAGGTGGTAGATCAACATCCCCCTGCCTACCAAAAATCTGCAACATGCGATCTTCAAGCGTCATATTGTCAACTTTTCTCAGTTGGTTGGGGTTACGGACGTAAAGCTTACGTGTTAGCTCCATCAAGAGTTCTTTTTGTTGTTTGACGTGTACGTCCATGACAAAGTCAACGTCGGTCTTACCCAGGTTCCGCATGGGTTTTGGCATTGAACCACAGCCAGAAATAGTTAGGGTCGAAATAAAAATGAACAAGAAGCAGAAAATTGAATAATAAGACCTAGATACTGCCATTGCTTGCTCCATCATTTGCAATTGCAATCAAAAAATAGCTTGAGAAAACCAACTAAATATAAGCAACTCGTTATATAGGAAAGTGCACATTTAAACCAGTTTCGATATAAATTATGAATTCATTTACTGGCTCACTTCTCATTTGCGGATTAAATTGTATGGACCACTTTTAAAAAACAATTAATTAGGCATGTGGAACCACGCACAGGAACCGCTTGAATTTCAACCTAATCGTTTGCTCTTTATGTTCTTTTGTGTGCTTTTTCATCAATCAGAGAAAAAAGTTGAGTTTTTTTCAATAAGGACTTGCATCACAAAAAAATGCTCTTATAATTCGCAGCCCTGAACGACGGAAACGTTGTTGATGCGACACTAGCTCAGTTGGTAGAGCGCAACCTTGCCAAGGTTGAGGTCATCGGTTCGAACCCGATGTGTCGCTCCACTTTTTTAAGTGGAGAAAATAGCTTTCATTGTGCTTAACAATGACATCCGGACGCGGGATGGAGCAGTTTGGTAGCTCGTCGGGCTCATAACCCGAAGGTCGTTGGTTCAAATCCAGCTCCCGCAACCACATTACAGGCGTTGTGATTTGCTAGCTCTCGGGCTCAGCCATTCATAAAACCTAGCGAAGGTCGTTGATTTTAATCCGGCTTACGCAATCCGTTAAGAGCAATTGCTTTTGCGATTGGTCATGCGACACTAGCTCAGTTGGTAGAGCGCAACCTTGCCAAGGTTGAGGTCATCGGTTCGAACCCGATGTGTCGCTCCAYTTTTCTTTAAGTGGAAAATAGTTTTCATTGTACTTAACAATGACATCCGGACGCGGGATGGAGCAGTTTGGTAGCTCGTCGGGCTCATAACCCGAAGGTCG